>JAJQIE010000172.1 GCA_021199395.1 Lachnospiraceae bacterium
GAATCGTAAACACCTGAGGATGAGGTTGTACGATAGACTACATAATATGCTGCGACTGATACTGCGTTCCAGGAAATTTTAATTGTTCCTGTTGAGGTGCTCTTTGTGGAATTAACACCGTTCGGGGTCGCCTGGGTCGGATATACGGTCACGTAGAGTGCTGTAGAATACTGTGTTCCCTTGTAAGCACGGATGCGGTACTGAACGCCCTCTGCCTTCGTGGTCTTAGGGAAGGTATAGCTGGTCTTGGAGTTCGCCAGAGTCTTGCAGGTTACCCATTTTCCGGTATTCGTATTATATTTCTCGATCAGATAACCGGTCGCGGAATATACGCGGCTCCAGGTCACTTTTACTTTACCGTTGGACTTCTTTACATAGTCTACCAGATTGCTTCCGAAGTTCCGGTAGTTCATATCTACCGATCGCTCATTGGAGGTAATATAGTATTTCTGTCCATTGACGGTTTTGTATGCTCTTACATAGTAAGTATACGCAAGATTCTTATTCAGGCTCTTGTCTGTATATTTTACAGTTGACGATTTGGTGATCGTCTTAATAAGTACGTCCTTTGCGTAGGCATTGGAATTATTATACAGGGAACCGGCTGTCTTTGTAGCGGAGGAGGTCGTTACGCGACGATAAACCTCATAACCTTCCGCGCCGCTCACCTGGCTCCAGGTCAGCTTAATGGAGGTTGTTGACGTAGCGGATGCTTTAAGGTTCAGGCTTGCGCCCCAGGTCGTCGTCTGGATGTATACCCAGCTTCCGTTCTTGGTATTTCCTGTCTCAGGATTGTAATAGTACGCTCTTACACGATAAGTATAGGTCGTATCTTTTGTCAGACCAGTATCCTTTACTACATTGTTTGTGGTCTTTTTCACAGCTATATAATTCTTGCCTGATTTTCTCTGTACCTCATAACCGGTCAGGTATTCTGCGTCACTGGTAACGCTCATTTGCAGCGTAACCGTTTTTGCTGTAACTGCAGTCGAGGAAACGGAAATTTTTGGCATAACCGCAGTCAGTTTCACTTTGTTTGTAAAGCTGCTGTATTCCGTATAAGAAGTTCCATCCGAGTATGTCTTTGTATTTACGATACGCGCACGGATATAATACTTCTGTCCCGGAGTCAGAGACGCATATGAAATATAGAAGCCATATGTCCCTCCGTTATTGCAGATCTCTGTCACTGTCTCATCGCTGGTCGAGAAGGAAGAATCCGTGGAAATCCAGTACTGCACGGTTTCATTCTTTCTCGGAGAACCGGTGAATGTAAAGTAGTAGGCCATGCTGCTGTCATCCTTCTCAGCGAGCTTCAGGTTACTGATCGAGGTCGTAGCCTTTGATACTTTAAAGGAAACTACATTTGACGGGGAACCATACACCTTTTCATCGTTCTGCAATACATACGCAACCGCTCTCACATAGTAAGTTCCTTCATCCAGAGAAGATGTAGTGATCGTTGCGCTGTCGTCTGCTTCATTGTACGAATATACTGCCCAGTCTGATTCTGCCGGTGAAGATTTCGTCGTATATTGAAGTACATAATAGTCGTTATCATCTTTGCTGAGAACGGAGTCAAAACGGAACTCCACACTGGCTGAATAGGTTTTGTACAGATACAGACCTGTGATATTCTTAGCAGCTGCCGCAGTCGCCGTAAATTTAGCTACTGATGGGTTCAGGGAAGCCACCTTGTCATCGTCCGGAGCAGTTTTGCTGAATACCGCACGCACATAATAGGTCGTGCCGGCTTTCAGACGGGATGTTTTCCCGATTGCAAACTTGTTCTCAGTGCTTGAATAGCTTGTCCAGTCTGCTACAAGCGATGCAGTCGTGAATGCTTTATCCGTAGCGATCTGATAATATACGTAAGCGTTGTTTACTGCTGTTCCCTTATAGGAAAAATAGTAATAATCCGTATCCTCTGACACATACTTCAGACTGGTAAGAGCAGATGCCGCGTTGGTCGTATAGGTAATCGCGGAGGCCCATGCGCCCGGATACTCTGTCTCATCCTTCCAGCTGTTTGTGGAAGAATCCCATTCCTGGTATACATTTACCGCACGAACCTGAAACTTATATGTAGTGCCGTCCTCAAAGGTTTTAAGAGCTTCGCCGTCCGAACCCTTTACTGTTGTGATCGAGGAACCGTCCGCTTTATAATAAGCAGAAAGATTTTTCAGGCTATTGAGATTAATAGACGGATAATCAGATGTACCAGCGGTCGGATAGTCGTATTCAAATGTATCATTTTTATATGTATAGCCACTGTATACATTTCCAGCCGCGTCTTTGATAAGAATCTCATAGTGATCGACATTGTCGATTGCGCTCCAGTGAAGCACCGGGCTGGTGAGACTGCCCTCATCTTCATCGGAATCCGTGTCAATTCTCAGATTCTTCACTGCTGCGGGAGTTGTATTGGAGCCTTTCGCTGACGCAGGTACGGTGCAGGTAACTGCGGAAGACCATTCGCCGTAGAGACCTGACTCGGTATCATAAGCGCGCACCCAAACGGTATACGTCTGTCCCGCCGCAAACGCAGTCACATAGGAACCGTCAGAAGCCAGTACTTTTGTATTCGCACCGTCCACGGACGTATACTTATAAAGAGAAGTTGCTGTGCTTATAGAGGTGTTACGGGTTGTGTAGCGGGTCAGGCTGGCGTCAGAATTCGTATAATACTCAACCCCTGAAGCGTCTGTCACCATTACCTCATAACGAATCGAATCGCCTGATACCGGATTCCAGCTGATCTGTTCACTGGTCGTATTTGCCGCAACGCCGGTCACCTGTCCCGGAGCCGATACGACAATATCTACGGCAACTGCCGCCGACCATTCGCTGTATTGCTTCGTACCATCCTTTTTATAGTTATACGCACGGACGGAAACGGACCAGATCTGTCCATCCGCAAATGCCTGGATATTCACACCGGAAGAGGCGTCCGTGTAGCTGAGGTTGTTTTTCAGAGTGGAGACATAGGCATAGTTGTCATCTCTGTTATAACGAGTATAGCGATTGGAGCTTGTGTCATTGTAAGCTCCGGAGCCATCTTTCAGATATTCGATGCCAGACGCATCCGTCACCATCAGCTCATATCCGCTGGCAGAGGATACGGAATTCCATGTAAATTCTTCATTGTTTTTGTCATAAGTAAGACCGGTCTGCTCCGGCGCAGCAGTCTCTGCCGGTGTGTAGCTGACTGGCGTCGTCCAGTCACCATACAGGTCGGTTCCACTGATCGATTGATAATAGTACGGACGAAGCTCAATCGTGTAGTTCGTACCGATCTGGAATGCTTTCAGATCTGTGCCATCCACATTCACCGTAGCGCGATTTCCATCCTCATCATAATAATAAGAATAGAAGCTATTAAAGTAATTGCTCAGATTGCCTGTAGAATTGTTCAGATCCGGGAACGAATAAGCCACCGTGCCGTCATCTTCTTTATAGATCCATTCGCTGTATATGTTTCCGTTTGCATCGGTAATTCTCATCTGAACGGTACCTTTTCCTGTGTAGGTATAACTCAGGGTATCGTTCTCAAGCTTTACGTCCGTAATCGTATCCAGGGAGGTTACGACTGCCGGGATGTAGGTGACTGTGTTGGACCATTCGCCATATGCCACAGCTTCGCCATTTTCATTCACCGCACGAACGCTTATCATATAGGAAGTACCGCCGATAAGCCCCATGATACGTTTGCCATTGCTGTCATAGGCTTTCTCTAAGGTTGTGCCGTCGCTGCTCAGCGCCCAGGCGTACCAGGAAGACCTTTCCAGATTCATGCTGATATTGTCGGATGTCCGGTAATCTGACGATCCGGAATATCGGTAATCATACCCGTTCGCATCAGTCATGGATATTTCATAATAATCCGCCGCTGTATCCGCCGTCCATGTCAGCTTCCCGGCCGTTTCTGTGTCGAGCGTCGCTGTCACTGTACCCGGCGTCTGCGCTGTATCCTCCGCAATCGCCGCGATGCCATCCTCGTCCACAGCCACTTCCTCCGGGACATCGGCACTGTCGATCTCTTCTACCGATACCACGGAAATTCCGGCATCGGATAGATTTTCTTCAGATGCCGTTTCCTCGCCATCAGATGCCGCGGCTTCATTCGCGGTGTCTTCGGTCAGGACAGTGTCATCCTCCAGCACGACCGCTTCTTCCGCTGTGTATTCTTCCGCAAAAGCCAGATTGACAGGGACAGAAGAAAGCGTCGTAGCAACTGCTACAGCAATCGCCAGAGAACGATTCAAATAGTTTCTCTTCATTTCATACTCCTTTCTGCGTATAGATTCATATCCTCCGCATTGAATTCAGCAATTTGGAACATTTTCCCTGAAAAAATGTTACAAACAGCTGTTAAATGTATTATAATTTTTATCTGCTATTTTGCAATACTTTCTGGCTGATTTTAAGTATATTTTTTAATTATCTTTCTATTCTGCGCAGGCGGACTGGAAGCAGGTATGCCAAAGGAATTTATCTATATTCCTTCTTGACATTTACCGCGTGATTTTGCACAACAGAGATACTACAGATGAGCGGATAAATGTCTTATTTTTCTGTGCGAAAAGGATCAGGATATGATTGCCCTGAAGTATGAGGATAGACATAAGGATGTTAAAATAGCGGAGATGGAAGGGCTTTTTCGATTATGAAACGACAAGTGAGTCTTGAGGAAATATCAGATGGACGACTGTATGACCGGCATGACATGGTTCGGGCAGGGTGCGGCGGCTGCCGTGGCTGCTCGCTCTGCTGCCATGGGATGGGGCGTTCTGCTATTCTTGATCCATTGGATGTACACCGAATGATACAGGGATGCGGGATGTCGATGGAGGCTCTGCTGACTGAAAAAGCAGAGCTGAATGTGGTAGACGGTATCATTCTGCCGAACCTGCGCATGAGCGGGGAGGACGAAGCGTGCGGATTTCTGAATAAAGAAGGGCGATGCAGCATTCACCCCTTTCGTCCGGGCGTTTGTCGCCTGTTTCCGCTCGGACGCTATTACGAGACGGAGGATTCCTTCCATTACTTTCTGCAGGTCAATGAGTGTCCTGCGCCGAACAAGACAAAGGTTCGTGTGGAGAAATGGATACAGCAGCCGGAGATCGCCCGATATGAGGAGTATGTCCTGAGCTGGCACCGTTTTCTGGAGTGCGCCGAAACACGGGTGGCGCAGGAAAAGGACGAAGACACGGTAAAAAATATCAATCTCTATCTGTTAAAAATGTTCTATCTGACGCCATATGATCCACAGGCCGATTTTTATGAACAGTTTGAAAAGCGGCTGTCAGCGGCGAGGGGCGTGCTGGATTTTTGAATGCGCAGAATGCACATGAAATTATGATACGGCAATAGAGACAGGTAGAGGAGCGAAAGAAAAAAAGCGAAAGAGGGAGGACGCGCGATGCAGCTTTTGAAGGACAGGATTCGACAGGACGGGAAGGTAAAGGAAGGAAATGTTCTGAAGGTGGACAGCTTTCTGAACCATCAGATGGATATTGGTCTTTTTCAGGAGATGGGAAAGGAGTTTCGCAGGCGGTTCGAGGGAGAGGAGATTAATAAAATACTGACGATAGAGGCTTCCGGCATCGGAATTGCCTGCGTAGTGGCGGAGCAGTTCCATGTGCCTGTTGTGTTTGCGAAAAAGACGCAGACGAAAAATATTGCGGGAGATGTCTATACCACAAAGGTAGAATCCTTCACTCATGGCCGTGTCTATGATATTATTGTTTCAAAAGAGTTTCTCGGAAAAGGCGATAAGGTTTTGCTGATTGATGATTTTCTGGCAAACGGAAAAGCTCTGGAGGGTCTTGCGACACTGGTGGAACTGTCGGGTGCGGAGCTTGTAGGAGCCGGAATCGCGATTGAAAAGGGCTTTCAGGTTGGCGGTGAGATTATCCGCTCGAAGGGGATTCATCTGGAATCGCTGGCAATTGTGGAGAGTATGGACGAGAAGACCGGGGAAATCGTGTTTCGCTGAGGGCGGCAGTCCAAAATAGCGCGGATTTCCCGGACGCATACAGAACCCCCCGGATCGTTTCATTTGATCCGGGGGGTGTATGTACACAGACGGGTGCGGAGCCTGGCCCTGAAAAAATCAGGACAGCGCATCGATGGCGCTTACCAGGAAGTTGATATTTGAGGTTTCGTAAACATTCAGCACGCTTGTGTCAAATGCTTCCGGTGAAACTGTGCCGCTGTACCAGGACTTTGAATTGAAATAGTCCTGAATACTCTGCGTATTAAATCTGCGGCCGTGGCGCGCGTAGATCTCATTGATCGCCATCTGGAGCTCATCGGCGGTCATACCGGCGATATCGCTGTTCGTCAGATAGCCTGAAGCGCTCTGCGGGAAAATGTATTCGCTGCTGCTGCTGTTGCTGCTGAAGTCATGAGTGTCGAGATAATTTACCATGAGATTGATGTTGGCGGATTCATAGATATTCATAACACTCACATCAAAAGCATCCGCTTCTATCGTGCCGCTGTACCAGGACTTCGAGTTGAAATATGCCTGTACATCTTCCAATACGAATTTGCGGTGATGCCTTGCGTAAATCTCATTGATTGCCATCTGAACTTCGTCGGCGGTCATACCGGCCAGGTCGCTTTCGCTGAGGTAGCTGGTAGAGCTCTGGGAGAAGATATACTCAGAATCGACTGAGATGATTGTCTCAATGGTCAGAGTCATATTTGCCTTGACCCAGTCAATGTCGTCGTAAAGAGAGACATATTCACTGTAGATTTCAGCATCGTCCATGTATCCCTGCACGTCGGTCGGAAACCATGCGTAGTAGGTTCCGCCCGAAACCGTCCCGATCACCATATAATCAGGGAAGTCGGTGTAGTCAGTTGTCTGCGTGAAGCAGATCGTAAACAGGTGCCCGCCGTTGTCATAGCCGAGCTCTTCGGTCAGCTTTTCGCGGGAATCAATGTGATAAAAGCTGACGCTGTCATCGGAAATATTCATCTGAACATTTCCTCCCCAGCTGGATGGGAGTACGACCTGCACATCCGAAAAGCTGATGCAGATATTGTTGTCGCCATCCCGCGTGGTCGTGCTTTCCCAGCGTGCGTTCACTGCCATGGCTGTCATGGAAAATGCCATGGCCAGACAGATGGCGAGTACGAGAAATGATGTGTGCAAAAAATGATTCTTTTTCATGGAAAATCCTTCCTTTCTGATTAAAATTGAGACAAAATATTATTATCGGCCGATCTGTGATGCTTCTGTTTCGAACTTATATCCAACCCCCCATACGGTTTTGATGCTCCAGTATTGATTCGCGGGGAATTTTTCCCGGAGGCGCTTGATATGCACATCTACCGTGCGCGTGTCGCCCATGTAATCAAAGCCCCAGAGCCGGTCCAGGAGCTGCTCCCTGGAAAATACCTGATTTGGCGAGGAAGCCAGGAAATAGAAAAGCTCAAGCTCTTTGGGCGGCATATCTACTGTTTCACCCTGATAGATGACGGAATAGTTGGTGAGGTTAATCACCAGATCCGGATATTCGACATATTCTCCGGTCTGCTCCGCCCGCAGCGGAGCGGTCTTTGGCGGATGATAGCGCCGCAGCACGGCGCGGATGCGGGCAAGAAGCTCACGCGCGTCATACGGCTTGGCGAGATAGTCGTCCGCACCGAGCTCCAGGCCGTGAATACGGTCGTTTACCTCGCATTCTGAGGAAAGAAAAATCAAAGGAACGTCTAACTGACGGCGCAGATCCAGACAGACCTGAAATTTTTCTCTGTCAGGAAAAACGGATTCCAGCAGAACCAGGTCAGGGTGAAGCCTGCTGCACTCCGGGACCACCCGGCTTGCGCTGGAAACGACCCTTGTCTCATACAGCGCCTGTGTCAGATAAAACGCGGTCATCTGTGCGGCGGATTCATCACTGTCCGCAATTAAAATTTTATGCTGCTGATCTGTCAATAAAATCCCTTCTTTACCTTAACTCTACGATTGTGACGCCGGAATCCCCCTCGCCAAATTCACCGAGACGGTAGGAGGCCACATAGCTTTGCCTGCGCAGGTATTGGTGGACTGCCTTTCGCAGAACACCGCTGCCCTTGCCGTGTACGATTCTTACCGGAGTGAGGTGAGCGAGACAGGCGTCGTCCAGATATTTGTCCAGCTCCGCGATCGCTTCATCGGTCGTCTTGCCAATCAGATTGATTTCGGAGCGGATGCTGTAGCTTTTCATATTTGTCGCGCCTGAACTGCCGGAGCCGCCGCCGGAGCTGCTGTGGCGGCCTGACCGACTGCTGCTATAGGCGGGCTCGTCAGAAAGCTTTTCCAGATCCTTCAGATTTACCTGAGAGCGGAGAATCCCCATCTGTACGTATAGATTGCCTTTTGCATCAGGCAGTGTGCTGACGGTTCCGTTCAGGTTCAGACTCAGGACACTTACACCGTCGCCGACCCGAAGATCCTTTCCGGTCAGTTCCTTTTTGGGCTTTTTGCCGGCTTTTATGCCGAGGCCTTTGTCATTCTCAGACAGCTTCTCGCGCAGCTTTGTGCGCTCCTTTTCCATTTTGCGGGAGGAGTCGGATTCTTTGCCGAGCTTATTGAATTTGCGGATTGTCTCGTCCGCATATTCCTTGGCGTCGCGCAGGATTTCGCGCGCTTCCTCCCGCGCATTCTGAAGAATGGCGTCGCGGCTTTCGTCGAGACGATCTTCCTTGCGCGCGAGATTTTGCTTCAGCTCCTCGATTTCCTGCTTGCAGCGGGAGATTTCGGCCTGTTCCTGCTCAATGGTTGCACGGCTCGTCTCCAGGCTGGAGATTACGTCCTCAAAATCCTCATCCTGCTGAGTGAGGTGTTCTTTTGCCTCATCAATGATATATCCGGGCAGACCGAGCTTTTCCGAGATCGCGAACGCGTTGCTTTTGCCGGGCACGCCGATCAGCAGCCGATAGGTCGGACGGAGGGTCTCAACGTCAAACTCGCAGCAGCCGTTTTCTACGCCGGGGGTTGAGAGCGCGTAGACCTTCAGCTCACTGTAGTGGGTCGTCGCAATCGTGCGGATGCCGCGCCGGTGCAGGTTTGAGAGAATCGAGATAGCCAGAGCCGCTCCCTCCGTCGGATCCGTTCCGGCTCCCAGCTCGTCAAAAAGGATGAGCGAGCGGGCATCCGCATGTTCCCAGAAGGAAACAATGTTGGTCATATGGGAGGAAAAGGTACTCAGGCTCTGCTCAATGCTCTGCTCGTCCCCGATGTCGGCGTAGACCTCCGTAAAAACGGAGAGCTCCGAGTGATCCAGGGCCGGTATGTGCAGCCCCGCCTGACCGAGCAGCGTAAAAAGCCCCACCGTTTTCAGGGAGACGGTTTTGCCGCCCGTATTCGGACCGGAGATGACCAGCAGTGTGAAATCATCGCCCAGGCGAATGTCTACCGGCACGACCTTTTTGGGGTCGAGCAATGGATGACGGCCTTTTTTGATGCGGATGCGTCCTTCGGTATTGAAATCCGGTTCCGAACCGTTATATGAGAGAGAAAGCTGTGCGCGGGCAAAGATGAAGTCAAGCTCTGTGAGCAGAAGCACATTGTAGTTCAGCGCTTCTGTATGCGCGCCGACCTCGGCGCTCAGGTTTGCGAGGACGATTTCGATCTCTTTTTCTTCACGCAGCTCCAGCTCGCGCAGATCATTATTCAGCTTTACCACAGCCATCGGCTCCACAAAAAGCGTAGAACCGCTTGAGGACTGGTCGTGGATCATGCCTGGAACCTGGCCGCGGTACTCCGCTTTTACCGGTATGCAGAAACGGCCGCCTCTCTGCGTAATGACAGCGTCCTGCAGATATACCCGCGAGGGACCATTTAACCAGGACGCAAGCTGAGAACGGATCCGCTCGTTCACCTGTTTCATCTGTCGACGCACCTGACGCAGCCCGGAGCTGGCGTCGTCGCTGATCTCATCCTCGGAAATAATACAGCGCCGGATCTCATTGGTGACCTGGGTAAGAGGCTGCAGATCCGTAAACATCTGTGTAAGGGAATCGCTCTCGTACTGCTGATCTTCGTCGCCGCCCGTGCCGCGCACCGGCACGGCGCTTTTTCTCCCATCGCTTTTCGCCCAGCTTTTTACCCGCGCACTCGTATCCATGACGCTGCAGATGCGCAGCAGCTCTTCTATATTTAACGAGCTGCCGACCTCAAGCCGCCTGAGAGAGCCGCGGATGTCGGAAAGCCCGGAGAAAGAGGGACGGCTTTTTCGCAGAATGCGGCTGACCGCGTCTGTTGTCTCGCGCTGCATACGGTGAATTTCAGAGAGGTCGTCCGATGGAACAAGCTCGCGGCAGCGCTCCTTGCCGGGTCCGGAGCCGGCGAAATCTGTCAGGCGCTGGATGATTTTATTGTATTCGAGTATCTTTAATGCTTTTTCGTTCATGGAGCATCCTTTCGACCAGTCAGTAGTGCTTTTGCCGCTGAAGTCAGCGTTGTTATTTCTATATTTTAACGCATAATGGAAATTTTGAAAAGGACTATATTTCGATGCACACGACCGCATATGGAATGGCGTTACAGGTCACACCTTGACCAGATTTACGTTATTTTTACCTCTACAGGTGTGGCCTGTAACGGCATCCGGCTAATTGAATCGCTACGCGATGGAGCCGGATGCCCGAAAACACTACGTTTTCACTCCGCACCCCGCAGCAAGTGCGTGGTGCGGGTCTGACCAGTAACGGAATGGCTGCTTTGCAGCCTTGCGGTCGGCGCAAAAGGAAACGACTAATGTCGTTTCCTGTAAGTTATTCCTAAACGTAAAAAAATATATAAAAAATTTGCAAGATTTTCAAATTTAGCGTGTATAAGTAAGAGGAAACTGTGGTTACAGAGTTACTGTTCACACCCATGCCACGCACTTGCTGCGTGGCATGGGCGAAGAC
>JAJQIE010000306.1 GCA_021199395.1 Lachnospiraceae bacterium
TCCATAATTTGGAAAAACCGCTTTATATCTATTGGCTTAACTTAATGACATTGGGTCACACCCTGACCAAACTTACCTGATTTTTACCTCTACAGGTGTGACCTATAACAGCATCCGGCCAATTAAAATCGCTGCGCGATGGGCCGGATGCTTGCTGCCACTATGTTTTCAACCCTGACCACGCAGCAGGTGCGTGGTCGGGTTGTGACCAGTAACAAAGAAAGCTCACCATCTCACAGAAACTGGCATTTCCGGTTGCAAAGACTGGATTTTTGGTTATAATAAAACCATTGTTAAACGTTTTGAGGAGAAGGGGGATCCTATGCGGATTGGAATGGGATATGATGTGCACCGCCTGGTGAAAGACCGAAAGCTGATCCTGGGCGGCGTGGAGATACCGTATGAAAAAGGACTGCTTGGACATTCGGACGCGGATGTGCTGCTGCATGCGGTGATGGACGCGCTTCTCGGCGCGGCGGCGCTTGGAGATATCGGAAAGCATTTCCCGGATACGGACGAGCGGTATCGCGGGATATCCAGCATAGAGCTTCTAAAGCGGACAGGAGCGCTGCTGGACGGGCAGAACCTGGTGATTGAAAATATCGACGCGACCATTATCGCGCAGAGGCCTAAGCTGCTGCCATATATGGATCAGATGAAGCAGAATATCGCGGACGCGCTTGGCATGGAGCCGGGACGGGTAAATATCAAGGCTACCACGGAGGAGGGGCTCGGCTTTACCGGGAGCGGAGAGGGTATTTCAGCTCATGCTGTGTGTCTGCTGCAGTCTTTGCTGGATGGAATTGCGGATGCCAGGATGAGTGCTGACCTGCCAGGCTGTGCGGGTGTGCAGAGTGGAATGGGACTGCCGGGCTGCGCGAACTGTGGAGGCTGTACGAGGCGCGGAGGTGACTGATGGCAAATTTATCGCTGGAAGAAATCCTGTATCAGATAGAGCAATTATGTCGTAAATATTACGTAGAGCATTTATATCTGTTTGGATCCTACGCAACCGGTACAGAGACGGAGACGAGTGACATTGACATTATCATAAAAGGCGGGAAGGATATCACATCGCTGAGGGAAGAAATAGACGAGATTCCAACTTTAAAGAAAATAGATATTTTTGAATATGACAGGTGCAGGAATATCCATCTGAAGGAGGATATGGATAAATATGGAAGGAAAATATATTAACCGATACAAAAGCTTCTGCGACAGCCTGAGCAGCCTGGAAAGAGCAAAAATGAGGGATCCGGAAGATGATTTTGTTCTAAGCGGAACCGTACAGAAGTATAATCTGACATTTGACCTGTCCTGGAAAGTGATGAAGGACATCCTGGTAAAATATCACAAGATTCAGGATTTCGCGACAGGCTCTCCAAGAGAGACGCTCAGGACTGCCTATAGCGTGAAACTGATCTCGGACGACAGATGGATGAAAATGCTCACAGCAGGAAATGATCTGGCGCATGACTATGACGGCAGTCTGGCGAAAGAATCCTTTGATGCGATCGTAAATGAGTATATTCCACTTTTTGGTCAGCTTAGGGAGACGGCAGGCAGCTATATCCGATTAATGGCAGATGAAATATGAGATGACCTGTCCGGAAACCAATGCTCTGCAAAGAAATGGATGGAAAATGAATTTGGGCGGGAAGAATCAGAAAAATAATTGACAAAGTCAGGTAATTTGCATAGACTGTTGACAGATGTCTGCGGAAAAAGAACCGCGGGAGATGGGGCTGTTTTTGCCGCTTTGCGTGCAGAGACGCCATTCTACAGGAAAGATGAGGAACCAAAATGAAAGTTTATAATACACTGTCCAAAAGAAAAGAGGAATTTGTACCGCTGGTGCCGGGAAAGGTCAGCATGTATGTGTGCGGTCCGACGGTTTACAACCTGATCCATATTGGAAATGCGCGCCCGATGATCGTATTTGACACAGCGCGCCGATATCTGGAGTATAAGGGGTATGAGGTAAACTATGTATCGAATTTTACCGATGTGGACGATAAGATCATTGCGAAGGCAAATGAGGAGGGTGTGACCGCGCAGGAGATTTCCGAGCGGTATATTGCGGAGTGTAAAAAGGATATGGCGGCAATGAATGTGCGGCCTGCGACGACGCATCCGCTGGCGACACAGGAGATTGACGGCATGGTGGAGATGATCGGGACGCTGATCGAAAAGGGTTATGCTTACAATGTGGATGGGACGGTTTATTTCCGCACCAGAAAGTTCCGGGAATACGGTAAGCTTTCCCACAAGAATCTGGACGATCTGCGCTCCGGCAGCCGTTCGCTCCTGGTGAGCGGAGAGGATCAGAAGGAGGATCCGCTGGATTTTGTGCTCTGGAAGCCGAAAAAGGAGGGCGAACCGTCCTGGCCGTCGCCGTGGAGCGACGGGCGGCCGGGCTGGCACATTGAATGCTCGGTGATGTCCAAAAAATATCTCGGCGAGGAGATCGACATTCATGCGGGGGGCGAGGATCTGATTTTCCCGCACCATGAGAATGAGATCGCGCAGAGCGAGTGCTGCAACGGCAGGCCGTTTGCAAAATACTGGCTTCACAATGCGTTTCTGAACATTGACAACCGCAAGATGTCAAAATCTCTGGGGAATTTCTTTACCGTGCGCGATATTTCCGAAAAATATGATCTGCAGGTTCTGCGCTTCTTTATGCTGAGCGCGCACTACCGCAGTCCGCTGAATTTCAGCGCGGAGCTGATGGACGCGGCGAAGAACGGGCTGGAGCGCATCCGTAATGCCGTCTCCAATCTGGCATATTTAAAGGAAAATTGTCAGGATGCGTCTGCTGACGCGATGACGGCCGCGGAGCAGGAGACGCTGACAGATGTGAAAGCCTTTGCGGCAAAGTTTGAGGCCGCGATGGATGACGATTTTAATACGGCGGACGCGATTGCGGCAGTGTTTGAGCTGGTAAAATACGCGAACAGCACTGTGACATCGGAAAATACGCAGGCGTTTGTCCAGGCAGTTTATGATGAAATTGTCAGCCTCTGCGATATCCTTGGGCTGATTGTGGAGGTAAAAGAGGAGCTTTTGGATGCGGATATCGAGGCGCTGATCGAGGAACGTCAGGCCGCGCGCAGGGCGAAAAACTTTGCCCGCGCGGACGAGATCCGGAGTCAGCTTGCGGAGCAGGGAATTACGCTTCTGGACACGCGCGAAGGAGTAAAATGGAAAAGAGCATAAGCAGTTTTGACAGAAGCCTGGACGAGACGTTCGGGCTTCCGTCAGGAGACTGGAAACAATATTCTCCGCTGACACTTGCCTATATCGGGGACGCGGCGTATGAGCTGGTGATCCGCTCGATTTATGTAAAGCGGGAAAATATACAGACGAATAAGCTGCATCAGAAGGTGACGGAGCATGTGAAAGCAAAGGCGCAGGCGGAAATGATCAGAAGACTGCTTCCGGAGCTTGATGAGGAGGAGGAGGCTGTCTATCGCAGGGGGCGCAATTCGCATCCTTATACAAAGGCGAAAAACGCGACAATGACAGAGTATCTGGAGGCGACCGGCTTTGAGGCGCTGATCGGGTATCTGTATCTGAGTGGACGGTTTGACCGGATGAATGAGCTGATTGCAAGGGGATTGGCCGGTAAAAAAAGGGGACAGTGATGAGAGAACGCAAATTTGCAGATAATACAGGAGAGAACTGTGAAGCGGGACAGATAAATGAGGAGGCCCGCGTCCACGATTTTCCGCGAAAATCGGGACAGATAATTGAGGGGCGCAACGCTGTGCTGGAAGCGTTTCGTTCAGGGAAAACGATTGACCGTCTGTTGATTCAGGACGGCTGTCAGGATGGCCCGATCCAGTCTATTAAGCGCGAGGCCCGTAAGGCGGATACTCTGATTGATTTTGTGCCGAAGGAACGGCTTGACCATCTGTCGGAGACGGGAAAGCATCAGGGTGTGATCGCCTGCGTGGCTTCTTATAAATATGCGGAGGTATCAGAGCTTCTGGAGGCGGCGAGGAAGAAAGGCGAAGCGCCATTTCTGATTTTGCTTGACGGGATAGAGGATCCGTACAATTTAGGAGCGATCATTCGTACTGCGAATCAGGCGGGAGCACATGGTGTGATCATTCCGAAACGGCGTGCGGTCGGACTGACCGCGGCGGTAGCGCGGGCTTCCGCAGGAGCGCTGAATTATACGCCGGTCGCGAAGGTGACAAATATCGGCAATACGATAGAGGAGCTCAAAAAAGAGGGGCTCTGGTTTGCCTGTGCGGATATGGGGGCGGAGCCGATGTACCGCGCGAACCTGACCGGACCGATTGGCCTGGTGATTGGAAATGAGGGAAGCGGCGTGAGCCGTCTTGTCCGGGAAAAGTGCGATTTCGCGGTGTCGATTCCGATGAAGGGCGATATTGATTCGCTGAACGCGTCTGTGGCGACAGGAATTCTTGCCTATGAGATTGTGCGGCAGCGGGATTTTTTGGGGGAAACGGGGAGAATCGAAAATGCAGCACGAAATCGAGCGTAAGTATCTGGAATGTGAGCGCATGGGTATCTTCCTGGTACTGATGATGGCGGGAGGATTTATGGGCTCCTATACCTATCTGCTCCGGGGCGGCGTTTTCTGCAATGCGCAGACAAGTAATATTCTTTTGTTCGGTCTGGCGCTGGGAGAGGGAAACTGGGGGCGCGCGGCATATTTACTGATACCCATTTCCGCTTATCTTGCCGGCTCTGTTGGCTCTGAGATCCTTCCTGTATATGTGCGCAAGGCCGAAATCCTGCGATGGGATACGCTGCTGCTTTTGATCGAGATGCTAGTCCTGATCTTTCTGGGACTTCTTCCGGAGCGTGCGCCGGTGCAGATCTCTCAGGTGGCGATCAACTTTATCTGTTCCATGCAGTATAATACGTTTCGGCAGGCACAGGGGATTCCGATGGCGACGACCTTCTGTACGAATCATCTTCGCCAGACAGGCATCTATATCGCGAAATGGATACGCAAAAAGGATCCGAAAGCTCCGCGGAGAACCCTTCGCCATGCGGAAATGATCGGAATGTTTGTGGCGGGGGCTTTTATTGGAACACTTTGCTGCCGCCTGTTTTCCGGCAGGGCAATCTGGGGCGCGGCTCTGCTGATCGGATTCGCCTTTTTTGATCTTTTGCGGGCGGATCTCACAAAGGAGAAGGGAAAGCTGTACCAGAAGCCGGCGGGACACTGACGTATGATCCCGGTAAAAATCAGTAAATATCATGATGATGTTGGGGACAATATCATCTACGGTAGATGATGCCTACGGATTTCTTCGCACTTCGTGCTTCCGAAATCCTGAAAACATTCGGAATCCGCTCATTTTGGCTAATATTTTAGCCAAAATGGCTACTTCCTCATGTTTTAAACGGGCCATAAAGTCATGACTCTGAGCGCAAGCGCTCGATTCCTGACTTTCGACCCTGGCATCATCATATCATGCAATTACAAAGAAAAGGAGCAGACTATGGGAAAATATTTTGGAACGGACGGATTTCGCGGGGAGGCAAATGTAAAGCTTACCGTGGAGCATGCGTTTAAGGTGGGACGTTACCTCGGATGGTATTTTGGAAAGGAGCATAAAGCAAATATTGTGATCGGAAAGGATACGCGCCGATCAAGCTATATGTTCGAGTATGCGCTGGCCGCGGGGCTGACCGCTTCTGGCGCGGATGCTTATCTGCTCCATGTGACGACGACTCCGAGCGTTTCCTATGTGGTGCGCACGGAGGATTTTGACTGCGGAATCATGATTTCAGCAAGCCACAATCCTTACTATGACAACGGACTGAAGATCATCAGCGGCAGCGGTAAGAAGATGGATGCTGAGGTAGAAGACGAGATTGAGGCGTATATTGACGGCGAGTTGGAGAGCCTCGCCATTCAGAATTGCGATTCGCTGCGCGAATCGGGACATGGGTTGCGAGATCTGCCGCTTGCGACGGGAGCAGATATCGGGCGTACGGTGGATTACCAGGCGGGACGGAACCGCTATATCGGGCATCTGATTTCCCTGGCGACGCGCTCTTACAAAAATACAAGAGTCGGGCTTGACTGCTCGAACGGCAGCTCTTCTGCCATCGCGAAAAGCGTATTTGACGCGCTCGGCGCAAAGACTTATGTGATTCACAATGAGCCGGACGGGACGAATATCAACCGCGACTGCGGCTCCACTCACATTGATGCGCTGCGGAGGTTTGTACTGGAAAAAGGGCTGGATGTCGGCTTTGCCTATGACGGCGATGCGGATCGCTGTATTGCGGTCGATGAAAATGGCAGGATTATTGACGGTGATCTGATCCTGTATATCTGCGGCAAATATTTCAAGGAGAACGGACAGCTTGCCAACAATACGGTCGTAACTACGATCATGTCCAATCTCGGCCTGTACAAGGCCTTTGACCGGGAGGGTATCCTTTATGAGAAAACGGCGGTCGGCGACAAATATGTCTATGCGAATATGTGTGAAAACGGACACTGCCTGGGCGGCGAGCAGTCCGGTCATGTCATTTTTTCCAAATACGCGACTACCGGGGATGGCATTCTGACATCGATCATGATTATGGAAGTTATGATGAAGAAAAAAGTGAGCCTTGCGACTCTGGCTTCTGAGGTAGAGATCTATCCGCAGCTCCTGAAAAATGTGCGTGTGTCTGACAAGGCGGCTGTGAGAGAAAATCCGTCTGTACAGGCTGCGGTCGCGGCAGCGGAGCGCGAGCTCGGCGAGGACGGGCGGATTCTGGTGCGGGAGAGCGGTACTGAGCCGGTGATCCGCGTGATGGCGGAGGCAAAGACCGATGAGCTGTGCGAGAAGCATGTGGACGCGATCATAGAAGTGATGAAAGCGCAGGGGCTTGTGTGCGCATAAGAGAGAGAAATGCAGGGAAAAACTGAATTTGAACGGGCGGAAGCCTGAAATGGGTAATGAGTATGAAAAACGGAGGGAGTACATGGAACACAAATGGAGAAGGCTGGTGAGCTACTACCGGCCATATCTGGGACTGTTTTTTTCAGATATGTTTTTTGCGGTGCTCGGAGCGGCCGTGACACTGGCGATACCGCTGATTGTGCGTTATATCACATATAATGTCATACAACTGCCGTCAAATGAAGCGATCCCGATCATCACAAGGCTTGGGATCGTCCTGCTTGTGATGGTGGCGGTCGAGTGCTTCTGCAACTTTTATATTGCCTACTACGGGCACATCATGGGAGCAAGCATTGAGCATGATTTGCGTGCGGAGATTTTCGGACATTACCAGAAGCTGTCGTTCACGTTTTATGATAATCAGCAGACCGGACAGCTTCTCTCAAGGATTACCTCGGATCTGTTTGATATCAGTGAGCTGCTCCACCACGGGCCGGAGGATACTGTAATATCTCTGATTAAGCTGGTCGGCTCTTTCGTGATCCTTTTTCAGATCAACCGGACGCTGTGCCTTGTGACCTATCTGTTTATTCCGCTGATCGCGTGCTACGCGCTGTACCTGAACAAAAAGATGAAGATCGCGTTTAAGGAAAACCGCAGACGCATGGCGGATATCAACGGGCAGATCGAAGACAGCCTTTCCGGAATCCGTGTGGTCAAATCCTTTGGAAATGAGCACCTGGAGGAAGAAAAATTTCATGTCGGCAATGAGCGCTTTGTAAAATCCAAACGAATGAGCTACTGGTATATGGCGCTCTATAATTCGGGGCTGGGTGTGATGACGACGCTGGTGACGATCGTCGTCCTGCTCACCGGCACCGGGCTGATCACAGCGGGTCTTATGGCAATCGCGGATCTGGTCACATTTCTTCTCTATATTAATAACTTTACGGAGCCGGTCAAGAAGCTGATCACGCTGACGGAGCAGTTCCAGAACGGTTTCTCCGGATATGAGAGGTTCCTTGAGATGATGGACATAGAGCCGGATATTGAGGATGCGCCGGACGCTGTTTCTGTCGATCAGGCAAAGGGCGATATCCGATTTAAAAATGTCTCATTTAAATATGAGGAGGGACAGGACACGGTGCTCAGCCACATTGACCTGAAGGTTCAGGCAGGGGATTACCTGGCGATTGTCGGGGCTTCGGGCGGCGGTAAGACGACACTGTGCAGTCTGATTCCCCGATTTTACGATGTGGACAGCGGAGAGATCCAGCTTGACGGGACAGATATCCGAAAAATAAAGCTGGCGGATCTGCGCAGACAGATTGGCATTGTACAGCAGGACGTATACCTTTTTACGGAAAATATTATGGAAAACATCCGCTACGGCAGGCCGGATGCCACGGATGAGGAAGTGATTGAGGCGGCAAAGCTTGCGAATGCGCATGAGTTTATCTCACAGCTTCCGGACGGCTATTACACGGATATCGGGCAGAGGGGCGTAAAGCTTTCCGGCGGACAGAAGCAGCGCCTGTCGATTGCCAGGGTCTTTCTGAAAAATCCGCCGATCCTGATCTTTGACGAGGCGACCTCGGCACTCGATAACGAGAGCGAACGGATTGTACAGCAGTCGCTGGAAAAGCTGGCGAAGGGCAGAACGACCTTTGTGATCGCGCATCGCCTGTCCACGATCCGCAATGCGCAGAAAATTCTGGTGCTCACGCCTAAGGGCATCGAAGAGCAGGGAACCCACGAGGAGCTGCTGGCAAAAAACGGAGTTTACGCAAAGCTGTATGAGAACCGATAGAACGGGATTGAGATAAATGCGCCGCTGTCTGCGGCGGAATGGAGTGTATGATGAAAAAATGGGAAGAAAACATCCGAAAAGTAACGCCCTATGTGCCCGGCGAACAGCCTAAGCGCAGAGACGTAGTCAAGCTGAATACAAATGAGAATCCCTATCCGCCTTCGCCCAGGGTAGCGAAGGCTCTGCGGCAGATATCGACAGAGTCCATGCGTAAATATCCGGACCCAGAGGCGCGGATGCTGGTGGAGGCGATTGCGGAGATGGAAACGTCCCCTCGCTCAGGCTCGGCGGCAGAACGCGGCTGTCTATCGGAAGACGCTGCGTGTGGGACAGCCGCTATGGAGAACCTCACCCCGGAACAGATATTTGTCGGCGTGGGCTCGGATGATGTGCTCGCGATGATATTCCTGACCTTTTTTAATTCGGAGAAACCGGTGCTGTTTCCGGATATCACGTATTCCTTCTATGATGTGTGGGCGGATATGCTCCGCATTCCGTATGAGCGGCAGCCGCTGAATGAGGCGTTTGAGATTGTCGGCAGGGATTATTATAAAGAGAATGGCGGTGTGATTTTCCCAAATCCGAACGCGCCGACCGGAGCGCTGTTGGGGCTGGATGTGATAGAGGATATTATTCGCCATAATCAGGATGTCATAGTGGTCGTAGATGAGGCATATATTGACTTTGGAGGGGTTTCATGCGTCGGACTGCTGGAAAAATACGACAATCTGATTGTTGTAAAGACGTTTTCCAAATCAAGGTCTATGGCGGGAATGCGAATTGGCTACGCGGTTGCGGGCAAAGAGCTGATTGGGTATCTGAATGATGTAAAATATTCTTTCAATTCCTACACAATGAACCAGACGGCGATCCTGCTCGGAACGGCCGCCGCCAGAGATAACGAATATTTTGAAGAGACGAGGCGGAAAATCATAGCGACCCGTGAAAAGGCGAAGCTGGAGCTGGCAAAGCTGGGATTTTCCTTTCAGGATTCCCAGGCCAACTTTCTGTTTGTGACGCATAAAAGCGTACCGGCCGCGGAGCTGTTTGCTGCGCTCAAAGAAGAAGGTATCTATGTGCGTTATTTTGACCGGCCGCGGATTGACAATTATCTGCGCATTACCATCGGGACAGATGAGGAGATGGAGCGGCTGTACGCGTTTCTGCGGACATATCCGGGAATCAGGTAAAGGCGGAGGAGAAGGCAATGGCATCCTACGAAAGCTTTGCAAGAGTATATGACCTGTTTATGTCAGACACTCCATACGATGATTGGTGCGATTACCTGCATGGTCTTTTGCGGGAGTACGGTGTGTCGGACGGCCTGGTGCTGGATCTGGGCTGTGGAACAGGGGCGATGACAGAGCGTCTGTCGGGGCTGGGATATGATATGATCGGTGTGGATAATTCCATTGATATGCTGGAAATCGCGCGTGAAAAGCAGATGGAATCCGGTTCGGACATTCTGTATCTGCAGCAGGATATGCGCGAATTTGAACTGTACGGTACGGTGCGCGCAGTGGTCAGCGTCTGTGACTCGATAAACTACATCACGGATGAGGAGGATTTGCTGCGGGTCTTTCGTCTGGTAAATAACTATCTGGATCCGGGCGGCGTTTTTCTTTTTGACCTCAATACCATATATAAATATGAAGACATTCTCGCAGATCATGTGTTTGCCGAGAACCGGGAGGAAGGGAGCTTTATCTGGGAAAACTGGTATGATCCGGAGACGCGGATCAACGAGTACGATCTGACTCTCTATATCGGCTGCGGGGACGACCGGTACGAGAGATATGAAGAGGCTCATTATCAGAGGGCGTATCCGTTGGAAAGGATAAAGACGCTGCTCGAAGAAGCCGGTCTTAGGACAGAGGCTGTTTATGACGCCTTCACC
>JAJQIE010000027.1 GCA_021199395.1 Lachnospiraceae bacterium
TGGATGGGGACGAGATGACCCGTATTCTCTGGAAGATGATCAAGGAGGAGCTGATCTGTCCGTTCATTGATCTGAAAAGTGAGTATTATGATCTTGGACTGAAGAACCGGAATGAGACAAATGACCAGGTAACGATCGACAGCGCGAACGCGAATAAAAAATACGGTGTGGCTGTCAAGTGCGCGACGATTACTCCCAATGCTGCCCGAATGACGGAGTACAGTCTGAAAGAAATGTGGAAGAGCCCAAACGGTACGATTCGTGCGATTCTGGATGGTACTGTTTTCCGCGCACCGATTACGGTAAAGGGCATTGAGCCGTATGTGCGGACATGGAAAAAACCGATCACCATTGCGAGACATGCCTATGGCGATGTCTACAAAAATGTCGAAATGGTGATTCCGGGACCGGGAAAGGCCGAGCTGGTATTTACCGGTGAGGATGGTATGCAGATGCGGGAGACGGTTTTTGACTACAAAGGACCAGGTGTGCTTCAGGGTATGCACAACCTGAACCAGTCGATTTCCAGCTTCGCGCGGAGCTGCTTTAATTACGCGCTTGATACCAGACAGGATCTGTGGTTTGCGACCAAGGATACGATTTCCAAAAAGTATGACCATACGTTCAAAGATATTTTTCAGGAAATCTTTGACGCGGAATACGATGAAAAATTCAAAAAAGCGGGTATTACTTATTTCTATACATTGATTGATGACGCGGTGGCGCGTGTGATGAAATCTGAGGGAGGCTTTATCTGGGCCTGCAAGAATTACGATGGCGATGTGATGAGCGATATGATTTCTTCCGCCTTCGGTTCGCTGGCAATGATGACCTCTGTGCTGGTATCTCCGGATGGAAAATATGAGTATGAGGCTGCGCATGGCACGGTGCAGCGCCATTATTACAAATATCTGAAAGGCGAGGAGACTTCGACGAACTCTGTCGCGACTATTTTTGCCTGGACCGGTGCGCTCAGGAAGCGGGGCGAGCTCGACGGACTGCCCGGACTGATGCAGTATTCCGATCGAATGGAGAAAGCAGTTATCCAGACCATAGAAAACGGAAAAATGACAAAGGATCTCGCACTGATCACGACCCTGGAGGATGTAACCGTACTAAACAGTGAGGACTTTATCCGGGCAGTTCGGGAGACTTATGAGAACCTGTAAAGGAATGGCACTTTTGTTTGACTCATATTCCGCGGCAAAGCGTAAAATCAACGTGTCTGCGGCAGATGCTGAGGCAAACAGTCTGGTCGGGGTGTGACAATGACATTCTGTTTCCAAAATGTTTCGGTAAAAGAGCAAAAATCCAGTTGCGAAAAAGAAGTCATTGGGGTATACTAAGGTCAGTTGATTTTATTCCTGGGGTGTTCGACACTCCTGCTGTTTTGAACCTACATTTACTTTAAACGGGATTCCTATATCGCATCGGCCGATGCCAGGCCTCCGTTTGCAGTGGAAGGCAGACGTCGGTGCTGCGGTTACCCACCTAGCTTTGCTAGGAGTCAAAAGGCGGGAAACGGCACTCTGGGATGTCAAAACAAAAATTCGTTGACAAAGCAGGTGGGTTGTAGTAGACTAAACCCAGTTGGAAGAACAGAAAGAGAAAACCGTTGAAGCGGAGATAAAGGCGATATATGCGCCCACAGAGAGTCCGGGTACGGCAGCTGCAGACGATCAGTGAAGTCGGTTATGACTGTTGCTGATGGAGCGAGCACTGTGCGTGGCTGAGAACCGGATGGAGAAGCAGATTGTCAAATGGACCGCGGAGGGAGCAGGGAAAGGCTGATATCGGAGATATCGTTTGGGAATGTCTGAGGACATTCGGCGGGCGGTGACTTGTATTTACCGAGTATTCTGCGACGTGAGGGCATACGTCAGTTGCCGGAGATATGCTGGTATCTCATAAGAGCACGGGGATTCCCCCGTGAAACAGGGTGGCACCGCGGAACTATTTCGTCCCTGACAGATTGGAGAAATCTGTCAGGGATTTTTCTATGATATAGGAAACTTCGTTCCCTATATCATAAAACGCTCCGCGGGATGCACACTTTGTTTTATACAGACGGGTAAGGAAATTTTGCGGCGAACAGGAGGAGGGACAATATGTATCCATCTTTAGAGGAAGCTAAAACAATCGCTTCTTCCGGAGAATACCGGAGGATCCCGGTGTGCCGGGAGCTGTATTCGGATCGGTTTACGCCGATCGAGGTGATGCGGACATTGCGGGCGGCGAGCCGCCACTGCTATATGCTGGAAAGTGCGGAGGCGCACCAGCAATGGGGAAGATATACCTTTCTCGGCTATGCGCCCACGCTGGAGCTTACCTGTGCAGACGGTCAGGTGAAGCTGCGCCGCGGGGAGGATGTGGCGGGCGGCCAGGTGACGGAGGAGATGCGGACGGAGAGCCCGCAGAGCGTGATCCGGGAAATCCTGGCAGCCAATAAAAGCCCGAAAATGCCCGGAATGCCTTCCTTCACGGGCGGGCTGGTCGGATATTTTTCTTATGATTATATCTGCTACAGTGAGCCGACGTTGAAATTCACCGGAGAGGATGAGGATAATTTTCAGGACGCGGATCTGATGCTGTTTGACCGGGTGATTGCGTTTGACAATTACCGACAGAAGCTGATTTTGATCTGTGGTGTGGAAACGGCGCGGCTGGAGGAATCCTACCAGGAGGCGGAAAGAAAGCTGGAGGAAATTGAGCATTTGCTGAAAAGCGGCGTCAGGGCCTATTTCGCACCGCTTCATCTGAAAGAGGAGATTACGCCGTGCTTTTCGCGGGAATGCTATAAAGAGATGGTGGAAAAGGCGAGACATTATATCCGTGAGGGCGATATTTTTCAGGTAGTGCTCTCGAATCCGATGCAGGCGGAGGCAGAGGGAAGCCTTTTTGACGCATACCGCGTGCTCAGGACATCGAATCCATCTCCCTATATGTTCTACTTTACGAGCGACGACATCGAGCTGGTCGGCGCTTCGCCGGAGACACTGGTTAAGCTGCAGGACGGCACGCTCCACACCTTCCCGCTGGCGGGGACCAGGCCGCGGGGCGCTACTGAGGAGGAGGATCAGCGCCTGGAAGCCGAGCTGCTTGCGGATGAAAAGGAGCTTTCCGAGCACAATATGCTGGTAGACCTTGGGCGGAACGATATCGGAAAGATCAGCGAGATCGGCAGCGTAGAGGTGGAAAAAAACCTTTCCATCGAGCGTTATTCCCATGTCATGCACATCGGCTCCACAGTAGCGGGGAAGATCCGTGATGACCGGGATGCGGTGGACGCCGTGGACGCGATTCTTCCGGCCGGCACGCTTTCCGGAGCGCCCAAGCTCCGCGCCTGCCAGATCATCGACGAGCTGGAGGGCAGGAAGAGGGGCGTCTACGGAGGCGCGATCGGTTATCTGGACTTTACCGGAAATCTCGACACCTGCATCGCAATCCGTCTGGCCTTTAAGAAAAACGGCCGGATTACGATTCGTTCCGGCGCGGGGATTGTCGCGGACAGCGTACCGGATAAGGAATTCGAGGAGTGCTGCAACAAGGCGCGGGCAGTAGTAAACGCGGTGCGCTCGGCAGAGGGAGGCGTGGAATGATTCTTTTAATTGACAATTACGACAGCTTTTCTTATAACCTGTATCAGCTGATCGGCATGGTGCGGCCGGATATCAGAGTGCTGCGCAATGACGCCTGCACAGTAGAAGAGATCAGGGAAATGGAGCCGGAAGCGATTTTTATTTCGCCGGGACCGGGACGGCCGGAGGACGCGGGCGTCTGCGTGGAAATGATACAGAAGCTGGGAAGAAGGATTCCGATGTTTGGAGTCTGCCTCGGCCATCAGTCGATCTGCCTGGCATACGGCGCGGAGGTGACGTACGCCAGAGAGCTGATGCACGGGAAAAAATCGGAGCTGATCATTGAGCCGGACAGCGTGCTCTTTCAGGGGCTGAGCTCAGGAATGACAGCGGCGCGGTATCATTCCCTTTCTGTCAAAGAGGATACCCTGCCGGAGACTCTCAGGGTAACCGCGAGGACGGCGGATGGAGAGGTTATGGCGGTTGAGCACCGGGAACACCCGGTTTATGGAGTGCAGTTCCATCCGGAGTCGGAGATGACGCCGGACGGGCTGCAGGTAGTTAAAAACTTTATAAACAGGATAGAGACAGATAAATAAAAGATATAGAAGCAGTAAACACAATGAACACAGGGTACAGGAACCCAAAAAGTACAAATCATTCAGAAAGGCGGGTAACAATTATGATCCATGAGGCAATTATCAAGCTTTCCAACAAAGAGGACCTCACCTATGAGGAAGCAGAGGCGGTAATGAATGAGATTATGAGCGGCGAGACGTCGCAGGTGCAGATCGCTTCGTATCTGACGGCGCTTGCAATGAAGGGGGAGACGATCGATGAGATCACGGCCTCCGCGGCGGGGATGCGCGCGAACGGCGTTCATCTGCTGCATGAGATGGATGTGCTGGAAATCGTCGGAACCGGCGGAGACAAGGCAAATTCCTTTAATATTTCGACTACGGCTTCTCTGGTAATCGCCGCGGGAGGCGTTCCGGTGGCAAAGCACGGCACCCGGGCGGCATCCTCAAAATGCGGTGCTGCGGATGTTCTCGAAGCGCTTGGTGTGAAGATTTCCCTGTCTCCGGAAAAATGTCTGGAGCTTTTGAAGTCCATTAACATCTGCTTTTTGTTTGCTCAGACCTATCACACGGCTATGCGCTTTGTCGGACCGGTCAGGAAAGAGCTTGGGATCCGCACGGTGTTCAATATCCTTGGGGCGCTTTCCAACCCGGCGGGTGCGAATATGGAGCTGATGGGAGTGTATGAGGAGGCGCTGGTGGAGCCGCTGGCACGGGTCATGAGCAACCTTGGAGTGACGAGCGGCATGGTGGTCTATGGGCAGGATAAGCTGGATGAGATTTCCATGAGCGCCCCAACCTCTGTGTGCGAGATCCGGGATGGCAGATTCACTTCTTATGTGCTCACACCTGAGCAGTTTGGCTATGAGCGCTGCGCGAAGGAGGAGCTGGTCGGCGGGACACCGCAGGAAAATGCAGCGATCACGCGCGCGATCCTGGATGGGACAGACCGCGGACCGAAACGTCAGGCTGTGTGCCTGAATGCGGGCGGCGCGCTCTACATCGCCGGAAAGGCAGATTCCATTGAGGCAGGCGTGCGCATGGCGGAGCAGCTGATTGACGACGGCTCCGCGAGGAGGGTGCTGGAGGCATTTATTGAAGAGAGCAATCAATAATGCTCCATATCTGAGCTGCCTGGTTACAAAACGGTGAAGAAAGCACCGGAGCTATTGCCTGAGGAGAATGGAAGATGAATATTTTAGGAGAAATCGCGGAACGGACAAGGGAGCGTATTGCACAGGAAAAAAAGCGGGTATCGCCCGCGGCTATCCGCCGGGAGGCGGAGCTGGCGCAGAGCATGGGTTGCATGCGCACGGATTGCGAGCTTCCCTATGAGCCCTGCGCGTTTGAAAAGGCGTTGGGGACTCCGGGCGTCTCCTTTATCTGCGAGGTAAAAAAGGCGTCCCCCTCTAAGGGGCTGATCGCGCCGGATTTTCCGTATCTGCAGATTGCGCAGGAATATGAGCAGGCGGGCGCGGCGGCCATTTCCTGCCTGACGGAGCCGTATTATTTTCAGGGACAGGACGCGTATCTGCGGGAGATCGCGCAGATGGTCCGGATCCCGGTGCTGCGCAAGGATTTTACGGTGGATGAGTATATGATCTATCAGGCGCGTGCGTTTGGCGCGGGTGCGGTACTGCTGATCTGCTCAATTCTGGACGACGGGCAGCTGAGAGCATATGGGCAGCTGGCACAGGAGCTGGGGCTTTCCGCGCTCGTCGAAGCGCACACGGAACAGGAGGTTGACCGCGCAATGCGTGCGGACGCAAGGATACTTGGCGTGAACAATCGGGATCTGAAAACATTTCAGGTTGATCTGGGCACGAGCGCGCGATTCCGCCGGATGGTTCCGCCGGAGGTCCTTTTTGTCTCTGAGAGCGGGATTCGCAACGCGGATGATATAAGAAAGCTTGCGGAAAACGGAACAAACGCGGTGCTGATCGGAGAGACCCTGATGCGCGCCGCGGATAAAAAAGCCATGCTCAGAGAACTGCGCGGTGAGGCTCAAAACGGCGCGTAAGTAAAGTAATTTCATGGCGATTCCTGCGCTTTTTGCCGATATAGAGAGGAAATAAAGGATGATGAGTGGCAATTCGGTAAAAATAAAAATATGTGGTTTATCCCGGCCGGTGGATATTGAGTATGTCAATGAAGCCAGACCGGATTATTGCGGATTTATTATCAATGTACCAAAAAGCATACGCAACACAGCGCCGGAGCAGGTGCGTGCTCTGCGCGCAGATCTGTCGCCGGAAATCCTTCCGGTCGGCGTGTTTCGCAATGAACCGGTGGAGACGGTAGCCGGTCTGCTGAAGGACGGTACGATCAGCGTGGCGCAGCTGCATGGCGATGAGGACGAAGCCTATATTCAGAAGCTTCGCTCTTATGGAGACTTTACGGTTTTTAAAGCGTTTCGCGCGCCGCACGCCGCGGATGGCGGGGAAGACCGCGAGCTGGCCGTTCGCTGGGCGGAGGCGGTAAATGCGAGCTCCGCCGATATGGTACTTCTGGATCACGGAGGCGGAGGCACGGGACAAACCTTTGCGTGGGAGCTGGCAAAGCTGATTCATCGTCCTTTTGTCCTGGCGGGAGGAATCGGCCCGGATAATATCAGGGCAGCTCTGGATCAGCTGCATCCCTGGGGTGTGGATATGAGCAGCAGCGTCGAGACAGGCGGAAAAAAGGACAGGGAAAAAATTCTGGCTGCCGTCGCGGGAGTGCGGAAATGGAATTGCTGACGATTTTGGCAAAACCGTTCGCTGAAAGCAGAGCTGCATGGATTTGTACCTGAAACTGTGAAGGTACTGGACGGTCACAAAAATATAAGAAAAACAGAGGACAGGAGGCTGAAAATGAGCGGAAGGTTTGGAATACACGGCGGTCAGTACATTCCGGAAACACTGATGAACGCTGTGATTGAGCTGGAAGAGGCTTACAATTATTATAAAGAGGATCCGGAATTTAACCGGGAGCTGACGGAGCTTTTCAATGACTATGCGGGCAGACCGTCGCGCCTGTACTATGC
Source organism: Lachnospiraceae bacterium (assembly GCA_021199395.1). Lineage (GTDB taxonomy): Bacteria > Bacillota > Clostridia > Lachnospirales > Lachnospiraceae > Choladousia. The sequence goes on from JAJQIE010000027.1 coordinate 7,182, forward strand.
GCAGCGCATGACAGAGGATCTCGGCGGCGCGAAGATTTATCTGAAACGGGAGGATCTGAACCACACCGGAGCGCATAAGATCAACAACGTGCTCGGCCAGGCGCTTCTGGCGAAAAAGATGGGAAAGACCCGCCTGATCGCGGAGACCGGAGCGGGGCAGCACGGCGTAGCGACAGCGACAGCGGCGGCTTTGCTGGATATGGAATGTGAGGTTTATATGGGCGAGGAAGACACAAAGCGCCAGGCGCTGAACGTCTATCGTATGAAGCTCCTCGGCTCTAAGGTGCATCCGGTGACGACCGGTACGGCTACTCTGAAGGACGCGGTTTCGGAGGCGATGCGCGAATGGACCAGGCGCATCGACGATACGCATTACTGTCTCGGCTCTGTGATGGGACCGCACCCGTTTCCGACAATCGTGCGTGATTTCCAGAGCGTGATCTCCAGGGAGATCAAAGAACAGCTGATGGAAAAGGAGGGGAAGCTGCCAGACGCTGTGCTCGCCTGTGTTGGCGGCGGCTCAAACGCGATTGGTACCTTTTACCATTTTATTCCGGATGAGAGCGTGCGGCTGATCGGCTGCGAGGCTGCGGGGCGCGGCGTGAACACGGCGGACACGGCGGCGACGATCGCGACCGGAAAGCTTGGTATTTTCCACGGCATGAAGTCCTACTTCTGCCAGGACGAGTACGGGCAGATCGCTCCGGTTTACTCCATCTCAGCGGGACTTGATTATCCGGGTATCGGGCCTGAGCATGCTTACCTGTACGATAAGGGGCGTGCGGAATATGTAGCTATCACAGACGACGAGGCGGTGGAGGCGTTTGAGTATCTGTCGCGCATGGAGGGCATTATTCCGGCGATCGAGAGTGCGCACGCGGTGGCATATGCCCGCAGGCTGGCTCCGACCATGGACCCGGATCAGATTATTGTCATTACGATTTCCGGTCGGGGCGATAAGGACTGTGCGGCGATCGCGCGTTACAGAGGGGAGGATATTTATGAATAAGATACAGAGTGCATTTGAAAGCGGAAAGGCATTTATCCCATTTATCACCTGTGGCGACCCGTCTCTGGAGATCACAGAGCAGCTGGTCTGCGAGATGGAAAAAGCTGGGGCAGATCTGATCGAGCTTGGTATCCCTTTTTCTGATCCGACCGCGGAGGGTCCTGTGATCCAGGAGGCGAATGAGCGCGCCCTTTCCGGCGGCGTGACGACGGACAAAATCTTTGATATGGTGCGCCGCATCCGCAAAAACACACAGATTCCGATGGTATTTATGACTTATGCGAACGTCGTTTTTTCCTACGGTATCGAGCGTTTTGTAAAAACCGCGGCGGAGGTCGGAATGGACGGTATTATCCTTCCGGATGTGCCGTATGAGGAAAAGGAAGAATTTGCCGTTGCGTGCCGGGAGCACGGCCTGGCGCTGGTTTCCCTGATCGCGCCGACTTCAGTTAAGCCTCTTCGCACGGCGAATTATAATGGGGGAGGCGACCCTGCGGATACGGATCATGGCGTTTCCAACCATCAGCGCATTGCTGAAATTGCGTCTGCGGCGGAGGGATTTCTCTACTGCGTTTCTTCTCTGGGCGTGACAGGCGTCCGAAGCGAGATTACGACCGACATCGGAGAGATGGTGCGCCTTGTGCGGGAAAATTCCGATATCCCCTGTGCGATCGGATTCGGTATTTCAACGCCGGAGCAGGCTGCGAAAATGGCGAAAGAAGCCGACGGCGTTATCGTAGGCTCCGCGATTGTAAAAATCTGCGGGGAATATGGGAAGGACTGCGTGCCTGAGGTAGCGGAATATGTCAGAAGCATGAAGGACGCGATCCGGGAAGTGTGATCCGCACAGGATAAGGATATCTTTCATAAAACCGAATAATTTTTTTAAGACAGGTCATACTCTGACTAAAAATGGAAAGGAGTATGACCTGTTTATGTCTGAAAAGAAGATAGTCTGGGAGCAGCTCAGCCCGGACGACAAGATGAAATATGAGATCGCGGAGGAGCTTGGCCTGCTGGAAAAGGTGAAGGCGGAGGGGTGGAAATCCCTGTCTGCGAAGGAGACAGGACGCATTGGGGGCCTGATGACAAAGAAAAAGAGGGAGAGGAAGCAGGAGGCGGGGGAGAGCTGACAGAAAAATTTTGTTGCTATTCCGGCACCTGAATCATATAATGATGACGCAGGAATGAAAAGGGTTTACATCAGATAACAGTGATCAGGGATAAGATTTATGAAAGCTTTGAATGAGGATATTAAGACCGGCAGTTTTCAGCGCGCTTATCTTCTGTATGGAGAGGAAGCCTATCTGAAGCATTTATATAAGAAAAAACTGCGGGACGCTATTTTACCGGAGGGCGATACAATGAATTTCAGCGCTTTTTCCGGCAGGGGGATTGATGTGAGGCAGCTGATTGACCAGGCGGAGACGATGCCCTTTTTTGCGGAGCATCGTCTGATTCTGGTGGAAGACAGTGGATTTTTCAAAAGCGCGAGCCCGGAGCTGGCGGAGTACCTTCCGCAGACGCCGCCGGAGACGGTTTTTGTGTTCATAGAAAATGAGGTGGACAAGCGCGGCAGGCTGTTTAAGGCTGTCAAAAGCTGCGGGCGGGTGACAGAGCTGGGACGGCAGGATGCGCGGACGCTGACGTCCTGGATCCTGGGTACGGTCAAAAAGGACGGCAGGAGGATTACACAGGACGCGCTGGCTCTGTTTCTGGAAAAGACCGGGGATGATATGGAGAATATTGAGCATGAGCTTGAAAAGCTGCTCTCTTATACTCTGGGCAGCGACGCGATCACTTCTGCGGATGTTGAGGCCGTGTGTACGGAGACGACAGAGAACCGCATTTTTGACATGGTTCGCGCGGTGGCGGAGAAGCAGCAGAAAAAGGCGCTGGAGCTGTACTATGACCTGTTGTCGATGAAAGAGCCGCCGATGCGGATTCTGTTTCTGATAGCGAGACAGTTTAACCAGATGCTGCAGGTGCGGGATCTGCGGGATCAGGGCTATGACAACAGCTCGATCGCCTCAAAGGCAGGTATCGCTCCGTTTATTGTAAAACGCAGTCTTTCACAGGCTGCGCATTTTTCAAAGGAAGCGCTGCTGAAGGCCGTGGAGGACTGCGTAGAAGCCGAGGAATCCGTCAAGACCGGGAAGCTTGGCGACCAGCTGGCGGTAGAGCTGCTGATTGTGAAATTCAGCGGACAGGTTGTTTCCTGACGTTATGCTGCTGAGTGCAGGGAGGGGGCGAAAGCGTTCCATTTACAGCGCAGCAGTGAATCGCAAAAAAAGAGAAGTTACAGGTCACACCTTAGCCAGGACTCACTGAAACGGATTTGAAGACTAAATT
>JAJQIE010000147.1 GCA_021199395.1 Lachnospiraceae bacterium
TCCATCATCCACGTACATGCAAGCATGTCGTGGATTCGGCCTTTTGTCGCTTAAATCATAAAATAGCGTTATCATAATATAAAAGGATGGGCAGTGAAGAAGAATATAAGCCCATCCTTTTTGCTTTTGACTTTTTGACTATTTATATTTCTTTGTTACACGACAGATAATGGCAGTACCTGAAATTAAAATAAGAAGACCGATCAATAACAGTGTATTTACCCCAAGACAGTCAATGATGATTCCGCCGGATACCAGTGAAATCAGGACTCCTATGGTTGAGGCTGCGTTTAGGTAATTTTTGGTGATTTATGTAAAAGACAGGGGCTTGAATCCCCTGTCTTTTTGTGTATAGTTCACAAACATTAAAAAATTTAACATATTATATTTACAAATCTCAAAAACATGGTATAATCATTTTACGATGATTCATAAACAGTTTACACATCATTTTATCTATTAAAAATATCAATATTATTTCTACTATTTTACCAAAGAAAAGTGATAATACAAAAAGAGAATGGAATGAACAGATGTAAGAATGATGAGGAATTTCCATTATGGAAAAGCAGTTGTCAATCTGTGTAAGGAGGGAGGGTACATTTTTATTTACAGAGAAATTCAAATGATATCGCTTACTGGAATAGCGATGTCAGCGGTACTTTGTGATCTGCGGTCGGGACGGATTCCCAATGCGGTGATTGCGACAGGCCTGATGATGGGACTGGTCTGCCAGCTTTTTGAAAAAGGAACGCTGGGAGCGATTTTATATCTCGGAGGGATTCTTTTTCCAGTTTTATTGTTGGGCGGATTGTATTATTTCCGAATGATCGGCGCGGGCGATATCAAGCTTCTGAGTGTCGTCGGGGGTTTTTTAGGCCCGGCAGGCGTTTTTTCCTGTATCGTGCGGGCGGTATTTACCGCGGCAATGTTTTCAATAGTGATTTTGTATCGAAATCATATATTTGGAAAACAGATATCCTATTTCTGGAATTATGTCAGCGACTATTCAGAAAATGGATTGTGGAGCCCGTATCTGGATGGGGTAGATGAGAGGGCGAAATTCTGCTTTTCTCTGCCTGTATTGATTGGGATTTTATGCTGTATATGAATAAGGAGAAATGGCAGCGGTGAATAAGGGCGGCGTGGAGAAACTGATATTGATGATAAATGGGAGGGCTATATGAAAAAAAGTATATTTGCAGTATGCGACCTGGAAGCCTCGTATGCCTGCAATCTGACGGAGTATCTGAATGAACGGAAGGCGACGCCGTTTGAAGTACAGGCATTTACGAATGTGGAGAGCCTGGAGAAGTTTGCGAAGGAGAATGAAATTGAGATTCTTCTGATTTCCACAAGGGCAATGTGTAATGAGATTCGGGAGCTGCCGATCAGCCGCACGATCATTCTTTCGGAGGGGGAACAGATATCGGATCTGGGATATCCCCTGATTTATAAGTATCAGTCTTCGGATGAAATACTGTCTGAGGTAATGGAATATTATGTTCAGGATCATCCGCAGCCGCACATTCTTTCATTAGGGAACCGGAAAACAAAGCTGTATGGAGTATATTCGCCGATCGGGCGAACCAGAAAGACCTCCTTTGCCCTGGCGCTGGGGGAAATTCTGGCGGAAACCAGGAAAGTCCTGTATCTGAATTTTGAAGAGTTTTCCGGGTTTGAGGAATTATTTCAGACAAAATACCGCATGGATATTTCGGATCTGATTTATTTTTTGCGACAGAAGGAAGGGAGCCTTGTATATAAGCTGAACACGGTGATTCAGACCTTTCATGAGCTGGAATATATTCCTCCGGCTCTCTCGCCCGCGGATGTACGTGATGTGACGGGCGAGGAATGGCTTGCATTTTTGAAGGAGGTCATGTCCTTTCGGGAGTATGATGTACTGATCCTGGATCTGAGCGAGCAGGTGGATGATCTGTTCAGGATATTGAAGGAATGTGATCGGATCTATATGCCGATTCAGGAGGATAGGATCTCTCAGGCAAAGCTGAGGCAGTATGATCAGCTTGTACATATGCTTGAAATGGAAGGGATACAGGAAAAGACTCATCGGATCCATCCGCCGGTACAGCCGCTTCAGAGAGAGGGAGGTGAGTTGACGCAGCAGCTGGTCTGGGGAGAGATGGGCAATTTTGTCCGAAGGCTGTTATGGGAGGAGGAAGGCAAAAATGGATGAACAGAGATTTAACGATATCCGGAAAAAACTTCTGGATAGCCTTGAAGGATGCCGGGAGCTTCAGGACGCAGAAATATACCGGAGCATTGATGAACTGATTCTGGAGTCGAGTACGGAGTATTATATTCGTCTTGCGGACAGGATTTATCTGAGACAGGAGCTCTTTAATTCTGTGCGGAGACTGGATATCCTGCAGGAGCTGATTGATGATAATTCCGTTACGGAGATTATGGTAAACGGCACGGAGGGAATTTATGTGGAGCGCGGCGGGAGACTGAAGCGGTGGGATAAATGCTTTTATTCGCGGGACCGGCTGGAGGACATTGCGCAGCAGATTGTAGGCAGGTGCAATCGCATTGTGAATGAGTCGGTGCCGATTGTTGACGCGAGACTGGAAAATGGAGCCAGAGTAAATATTGTTATGCCCCCTGTAGCACTGAATGGTCCGGTGATTACGATCCGGCGCTTTCCGGACAAGCCTGTTTTGATGGATCAGCTGATACGCTGGGGGACAGTGACACAGGAGGCGGTAGATTTCCTCGAAAGGCTGGTTTGTGCAGGCTATAATATTTTTATTTCCGGTGGGACCGGCTCCGGCAAGACTACCTTTATGAATGCGCTGTCGAATTTTATTCCCAGAGATGAGAGGATCATTACCATTGAGGATAATGCGGAGCTTCAGATTCAGGGGGTTCAGAATCTCGTGCGCATGGAAGCGCGAAATGCCAATGCTGAGGGGGAGAAGGAGATTACGATCCGTGATCTGATTAAATCCAGCTTGCGAATGCGGCCGGATCGAATACTGGTAGGTGAGGTGAGAGGAAGTGAAGCAATTGATCTTCTGCAGGCATTAAACACCGGGCATGACGGTTCGATCAGCACCGGTCACGCAAACAGTCCGGAGGATATGCTGTCCAGACTGGAAACGATGGTACTGATGGGGATGGAGATTCCGCTGCAGGCAGTGCGGAGGCAGATCGCTTCCGGGATCGATGTTATTGTACATGTCGGAAGACTGCGGGACAAGACGCGAAAAGTGCTTCAGATACTGGAAATTCTGGGCTACGATAGTGAAAGAAGTGAGATCCAGACGCAGATTCTCTATGAGTTTGAAGAGGAGGGGAAGGATACATGCGAGACAGTGTCCGGCAGGCTGCAGAAAAAAAGAGAACTGCAAAACCGGCAGAAGCTGGAACGGGCAGGAATGTGTCAGGAAGAGTGAAAGGGCGGCAAAGAGCCAGAGATCGTCCGGATTATTCGTCCTATGCGTTCTCATATGAGGAGAGATTTAAATGCCTGACGATATATGTCCTGCTGGACGGGTGTATCAGCTACCTGTTTTTTCGTTCTGTGATTGCATTTATAATTCTGCTTCCGGGTATGGCGCTGTTCTTCCGGGTAAAAAAGAAAGCGTTGTTAAATAAGCGGAAAAAAGAGATTACGCAGCAGTTTCTGGATGGGATACAGTTAATGCTTGCCGCGCTTCAGGCTGGATATTCATCGGAAAACGCGCTCCGTGAGGCAAAGAAGGAGCTTCAGAAAATATATCCGCCTGAAGCGGTGATTGTTCAGGAATTTTATCGTATGGATACACAGATAGAGGTGAGCCGAAATCTGGAGGAGCTGATGCTGGATTTTGGGAGACGGGTGGACGTGCCTGATATTATAAGCTTTGCGGAAGTATTTCTGACTGCAAAGCGAACAGGCGGAGATCTGACAGCAATTATACGAAATACTATTTCCTGTATTCGGCAGAAACAGGAGACAATGCTGGAAATTGAGACATGCCTGACAGGAAAAATCATGGAACAGAATATTATGAGTGCGATACCACTTCTGATCCTGGCTTATGTGAAGCTGTCTTCGCCGGATTTCCTTGATGTAATGTATGAGACAATGGCCGGAAGGTTAGTGATGCTTTTGTGCTTTGGCGTATATGTGCTGGCTTGGCTTTGGGGACAGAGCATTGTAAAAATCGAGGTGTAGGGGGACGAGTATGCGTAAGGAAGAAGGAGCGCGGGAGAAATGAAGCGGCATGAGTGAGGCGGAAGGAGCGTGGGATGAATTAAGCAGTATGAGCGAGGCAGAAAAATGCGGGAGAAATGAAGCAGTATGAGCGAGGCGGAAGGTATGCGGGGATAAATGGAGAAGATGAAAACGCGAATAAATAATTTGGGTGTGTTTCTGGTGAAACGGCTGAGGCTGGATCGACCAGGAAAGGGGACGCAGGAGCTGCGACAGGAGTTAATCGCTTTGTCGGCAGGCAGTAAATCCGTGGTGGAGAGATATTATGTCAGAAAGGTGCTATTGGTTCTGACTGTTCTGGGAGCGGGATTTGCGCTGGCACTTATCTGCTTTTTTGCTTACAGCGGAAGCAGTGGAAAGACAAAGCTGACGTCTGTTTTGCGGCCCGGCTACGGGGAAGGTGACAGAACAGAAGCATTATCAGTGCAGGTGGAGGGTGAAGATGAGGTACAGGAGCTTACGGTTACTGTTCAGGAAAGAAAGTATACGGAGGAAGAAAAACAGGCGCTGCTTGATCTGGCGCTTTCTGAACTGGATGAACAGCTTCCGGGTGAAAATGACTCGCTGGATTTTGTGCAGACTGGCCTGGTGTTTCCTGAAAGCCTGCAGGACGGTGCGGTCAGCATCAGCTGGATGACGGATCCATACGGGGTGATCGGAGCGGATGGAAACATTGTCCTGGCAGAGGAAGAAGAAGGAACGCTGGTAGAGATACAGGAAACCCTGGAATGTGACGGCCGGGAATCGACCTATAGCGCTTATGCAAGGGTTTTTCCGCCGGACATGACAGAAGAAGAGAGACTTTTGGCAGCGATTGAGGAGGAGGTAGTGCGGGCGGATGAAGAAAGCAGCCATAAGAGTGAGCTTGTTCTTCCGGCATCGGCGGAAGGACGGATGCTGACATGGATAGAGGCCTCGTCTAATCCCTGTCTGTCTGTTCTGGCAATGACGCTTGTTCTCGCCGTCTGCCTCTATTTGCAGATGGACAATCAGGTACATAAGAAAGCGGAGGAACGAAAAAATCAGCTGTTGCTGGATTATCCGGATCTTATGTGGAAAATGACTATGCTGCTGGGGGCGGGTATGAGTATCCGTGGAGCATTTATGAGGATTTCAGAAGAGTATCAAAGGGAGCAAAGGCAGAGGAAAGCGAAGACAGGGAAGGCAGGACAGATGAGATATGTATATGAGGAGATTACCTATACCTGTCGGGAAATGCAAAGCGGGATTGGAGAAGCGCAGGCATATGAGCGCTTTGGGAAACGCTGCCAGTTGCCGGAATACATCCGCATAGGCTCTATTCTTTCTCAGAATCTGCGCAAAGGGGCGAAAGGCCTGACCGATCTTCTGGAAACGGAAGCGGAAGCATCTCTGAATGACCGAAAGAATCATGCAAGAAAAATCGGGGAGCAGGCCGGCACAAAGCTTTTGCTGCCGATGATGCTGATGCTTGGAATTGTCCTTACTGTATTGATGGTGCCGGCTTTTCTGTCATTTTGATGGCAGTTCGGGACAGACACAAAGTAAAACGACGAACGTCGCTTACTACACCAGCAAAAGGAGGGAAGAGATGGATCATATCAAAGCATTTCTGCAGGAAGAGGAAGGCGTTGGAACCGTAGAGATTATTCTGATTCTTGTCGTACTTATCAGTCTTGTGCTGATTTTCAAAGAACAGCTTACAAGTGTTGTCAATACGATATTCAAAAAGATTACAAGCCAGAGCAAGAGCGTATAGGAAATAAGACAGAGACGGTCCGAAGGATGATCTGGCAGCAGGCACAGAAGGAGAGGGTATGGACAGAAAAGCATTAAAAGGATCAATCACTGTATTTTTAAGCCTGGCCTGTATTCTGTTTCTTTCCCTGATCTGTGCGGTGACAGAATCCGCAAGAATCCAGGGGGCAAAGGCACAGTCGGCTAATATTACGGGCATGGGAACTTTTTCGCTGCTGAGCGAATTTGAGACAAAGCTTCTTGAAAAATATGAGATTTTTTCACTTGACGGCGCGTCAGAAGGCAGCTTTCAGATTCAGGAAATCAACAGCAGATTTGAAAAATATATTAACCTGAATGCCAATCCAAAGACGGGGATACTGAAGACGCTGGCCTTTGACCCATGGAGACTGGAATTAGAGAAGGGTGAAATCACCGGATACGCGCTGCTGACGGATAACAGAGGCGAGCCTTTTTATCAACAGGTGGTCTCGTATATGAAAGCGAATATCGGTGTGATTGCGCTGGAGGAGATACTGAAGCTGGCAGGAAGCACGGATGAAATTGAAAAGAAACAGGAGGCATATGAAAAAAGTCAAAGCAGCAGTGATGGACAATTGTCCGATCTGGAAGACGAAAAACAGGAAAAGCTGGAGATACTGGAATCAGAATCGCAGGGATCAGGAACAGATGCGGAGACTGCTACAGGCACAGAGGGGAATCCGCTTACGGAAATCGCAAAGCTTCGAAAGAAAAGCACATTGGAAATTGTGACATGGGACAAAACGGTTTCCGAAAAAAGTGTTTCGCTGAGCTCTCAGCCATCGAAAAGCCGATTGCGAACCGGGAATCTGGATATTGAGACAGAACACAGCGGACTTGTGTCTGACGTGCTGTTCCGGGAATATCTTATACGTTATTTTTCCAGCTATGCTGATGGAAAATCAGAGGCTTCTTTTGATTATCAGGTTGAGTATATTCTTGGAGGAAAAGCGACAGATAAAAAGAACCTGAAGTATGTTGTGAACCGGCTGCTGTTGATTCGGGAGGGTATGAATTATGCTTACAGCCTGAGTAATACGACGATGAATTCTCAGGCAGGCTCGCTGGCCGTTACCCTGACAGGTTTTCTGGGGATTCCGGCGCTGACCGCCGCCACAAAGCATGCGTTGCTGCTGGCATGGGCTTATGGAGAAAGCCTGGTTGATGTAAGGATTCTTCTGGATGGCGGTAAGGTTCCGCTGGCAAAGGACGGCGATTCCTGGTCGCTGACGCTGACGAACCTTGGGAGAGTTTCAGAAGTGCTGCAGAACGGCGCCAAAGGGAAGGAAGACGGGCTTTCCTATCAGGATTATCTGAGAATCCTGCTGAATATGGGAACGCTGGCGAATCAGAAAATGCGGGCATTGGATTTGATTCAGGCGAGTATGCAGGCGGAGGATGGGATGAGTGGATTTCAGGTACAGAATTGTATCGTGGCAGTGGCTGCCAGCGCGAGTTATCAATGCGGTCAGGTCTTCTGGGGACTGCCAGCCGTAGCTATGGGTCTATCGGGAACGGATACGGCATTTGTGCAGACGGCGAGTATGGCCTATTAACGGATTGTGTAAAAACGACTTACGTCGTTTACTATATATTGACGAAGCAGAGCTTATAAATTGAAAGCGGGGTGAAAACGGGTGTTTTTGCAGCATTCTGAAAGGCATTTATATAGAAAAAACGGTTCGCATTGGATGAGCGTCACATACACACAAAAATATAAAACAATAAAAATCTTTAGAAAGGATAGTAACTTCCCCAGAGAAAAAATTACCTGCCTGGATATTGTAAAAACACTCTTTTTTGCTCCGCTGAATGCCTCGCTTACAGTGGAAGCGGCGTTGGTTCTGCCGATGTTTTTATTTTGTATGATTGCGGCGCTCCAGTATTGCAGAGCAATGGGTACGGCGGTTCAATTTGGTACGGCACTTTCGGAGACAGGGAAGACGCTGGCGGCTGCCGCTTATGCGCAAACCTGTATTGGAGATCCTGGAGAGGGAGCGGAGCTGGCGGTGAACACACTCTCGGTACTATATGCGCAGAATAGAGTGACGAGTCAGGTGGAAGATACGGCTGCGGTTAAAAATGTAAATATGGCTTTTTCTTCGCTTATGCAGGAGGATGAGATGATTGATCTGGTACTGACCTATCAGATCAGGATGCCCTTTGGCGTAGTAAATCTGCCTGGAACCATATTTATTCAGAGAGCGAGCGTTCGGGCCTGGGTTGGGCGTAAGGAGGGAAAAGACCCGGATGAAAATGAAGAGGATGAGGAAGAAACGACAGTATATGTGACCGCTACCGGAACGGTTTATCATGTGGATCCGGAATGTACCTATCTGAAGCTTTCCGTTCAGACTGTCGAAGCGGACGCATTGGGAGAACTGAGAAATAACAGCGGAGAAATCTATCATGCCTGTGAATTGTGTGGGTCGGATTGTGGAAGCACCGTATATATTACGAACGAAGGCAATCGATATCACAGATCTCTTTCGTGCAGCGGGCTGAAACGCACTGTGAAAGAGGTATCGCTATCTGAGGTCGGAGATCTGCATGTGTGCTCAAAATGCGGATAGAGAGTCAGCAAAAATGAGCGGACATGGAGGACGAATCGAGAGAAAATGACCGAACAGTGGGGCGGGGATGACAGGTATGGTTTGGAAGGAGCGTATAAAAGATGTATCAGTATGGCCTGACCGGAGCGGTGCTATTGGTTTGCACCTATACAGATATTCGATACCGAAAGATATATAAATGCCTGATCATGGGACATCTGGTTTTGGCGCTGATTCTGCATATTATGATCCGGGACAGTTCTTTCATATCAGTTCTGGCAGGAATAATTCCCGGACTGATCTGCCTGCTATTGTCAGCGCTTACCCGCCAGGCGCTTGGATATGGGGATGCGATGCTTATTTTATCCTGTGGCTTTTCACTGGGTGGTGAAAGCTGTCTGGCTGCTTTGCTTACCGCGTTTTTCTGTGTAGGCGCATGGGCGTTTATCCTGATTTGCTTCCGACATGGAAAGGGAAAAACAGAAATACCATTTGTACCATTTTTGCTGGCGGGCGTTGTACTACAGGGGATGGGAATGTGACTGTGAGCGTAGAAAGACGGATATTGGAAATGAGCGGGTGCCGTAAATACTATTGTGAACGTAGAGGGGCAGATATTGGAAATGATGATATTGGGAGATGTAATGGGCGGTGAGTGAAAAACGGAGATTTCGCTGTAAAGGAAAGAATACAGCAGGAAATGAGAATGGTTTTGCGGAGGAAAGGAGGGACTGATATCATAAGGTGGGAAAAGGATAATGGGAGAGAGAAGAAGAAAAGTCTGCGCGTATATGGCGGTCAAATGCTTGCGGAGAAAGGGTTTTGGAACGGCAGTTATACCGTAGAGGCGGCAATGGTGGTGTCTATTGTGATTTTTGTATTGTCGGCTTTGGTTATTGCATCCTTTTATGTCCATGACTGTGCCGTATTTCAGAGCTATGTCTGTGAAATTGCAGCGGCGGGGAGCAGCTATGCGACGGAAGACGAGAGAGAAAACGCAGTGACTTCGGGAAAGAAGGAGGTAAAAGCGGCCAGATTTCTGGGAAGCAGGGAGCTGTCCGGCACTGTGTCCGCAGAGAAAAATAAAGTGACGGCAAGCTGGAGCGCGGCCTATCCTGTGCCAGGATTTGCGATGAAATATCTGGCGGATAGTGAGTTGTCCATCGACGTATCCTGGAGCAGTAAGATAGTAGCGCCTGCCGATACCATACGCCTGATCCGGGGAGCCGGAGAATTGATTACCGGAGGGGACGAGTGAAGTGAAAACAGACTATAAAAGAGATCTCCAGAACAACTATCTGATTCTGGAAGTACCAGAGGAAAAGGAAGAGGATGGATATGGCCTGAGGATGGCGGAGCAGAATCAGGTAAAAGGGCTGTTGCCAATTCATGAGTCCAGAAGAGACGGGATGCTGTATTTGCATTATGAAATCACGTCAAAGCAGACTCTGGAGAGTCAACACGAAAAGAAAACCATGGGCTATCAGGATATTCTTTATATTCTGTCAGAAATTCGCGATACACTGGAGAATATGCGAAAATACCTGCTTTCCCCGCAGCAGCTTATATTTGCGCCGGAACTGATCTATGTCCTGCCGGAGCGAGGAGGGCTTCTGTTGTGTTATTACGTGAGAGAGCATGAATTCCCGATTACTGTGCTGGCGGAATTTATTCTGAAACGCCTTGACCATAGAGATCGACAGGCGGTAGCGCTTGGGTATGGGTTCTTTCAGCAGGCTGCCGGAGCAAACTTTAGTCTGGCGGAGACTTTGCGGGAAATTCTGGCGACATCCGGAGAGATGGACAAGTGTGCGGCAGCCTGTACGGGCGAGGGCAGAAAAGCAGTCTATGCGGACATCTATACGGATGGAAAGGAAGGAATGCCGGAGAGGCGATACGCAGATGAAATCGGTGTGAGAGCTGAAAAGGAGAACGATCATCG
>JAJQIE010000249.1 GCA_021199395.1 Lachnospiraceae bacterium
AAATCACTCCCTTAGTAGAAATGGAGCCAACGTCAATTCCCAGATATGCTTCTCTCATCTGATTACCTTCTTTCTCATTCTCAACATATCATAAAAAGCTTCCAGCCTTGTCATCAGTCCCGTGTCGCTGGTCTGTGAATCGTAGGTCAGATACAGGATCGGGATTTTGTAATCCGCGCCAATGTTCTGCAGTACCGGCATAATGTCGATCTCCGGCGTACAGCCCGCTGACTTTACATGGATGATCCCGTCAAAGCCGCGCTCCGCGTAATCGCGCGCGCACCAGATATTCGCCGTAGAGGTCGGCCCCATCTCATACTCGCACAGATCATGAATCCGCACATTCAGGTTCTTTTCCCCGCTGTAATGCATGTTCCTGTGTGAAAAATTCATCCAGCGGTGAACCTCTACCCCCATATCCGCCAGCTTCTGCTCCAGCTCCAGATTGGAAAAATCATCCTGAACGGTAAAATACTCTCCGATCACTCCTACCCGGAGCGGCTCCTCCTTTTTCAGAGGAATCGCGTGGAAGGCATCTACCAGACGCTGGTGGCCTTCCTCGATATCGTTCTTTGAAACCGCCCGGTCCATATCATTCCAGAACTGATTGATTGCTTTTCTGTAAGCTCCCTTTGTCAGTTCAAAGCCGCAGTTTTTATAATACTCCGCCTCCGCCTCGTCAATGTATTCTACCATTTTTATAAATTCCATGACAGTGACCGTAAGCCTGGCGGGATGAATCTTTGTATCCAGCCGTTTTAATTCTTTCAGGTAATCGCGCGTTTTCCCGGTCGTATACTCCGCCAGATTGATAAACTCAAACTGGTAGCCGAGATCCCGCAGAATCTGCTCCTGCAGCTCACCGTAATAGCCCAGGCGGCAAATGCCATAGACCATAAACAGCGTATCCGCGCCGGACTCCAGCGCTTCGATCATACTCCCCAGCGTTGTCTTAAACGGCGTACAGACCGTGTCCGGGCTGTAACGGCTGCCGATATCCAGCGTTTTTTTCGTCATACGCGGCTGCATGATATACTGCTGTCCTAATCCAACCTCGATCAGATACCGCAGCGCGCAGTTATACCTCGCTATGATCGGAAAGGCGATCTTCTTTTTTCTTTCATTTATTATCTGCTCTTTCGCCATTGTCTCTACTCCTGTATCTATCGCAGACGAAAACGACTTGCCTCGTTTCCTGTAACTGTCTGCCGCATTTACTTACATCGGATTTTTCTTAAATCTCAGTATATCCACGAAGCTTTCCAGCCGCGTCTCCACACCCGCCATACCGCTCTGACCATCAAGCATCAGGTTTAAAATCGGCGTACCGTCGTTTCTGCGGAGCATCATCTCGTTCGCCATCGCATCCGGTCCGCATGGAAATACACTGAGCAGAATGATACCGTCCACCCGTTTCCGGTTCTCGTATACGCCGCCCGCTATCTCACGGTTTACTTCCCACCTGAGCGTCGGTGAAAACCGGGAGCCCGCCTTCAGCGCCTCCTTCCGATCCATGACGTCCGATCGCAGCACCGTGACCCCGGCCTTTTTCAGAAAATCCGCAATCGGCTTACCGATATACGCATCGCAGGCCACATAGCTGTGCGACGCGATCAACACTTTCAAACCGTCGTTTTTATAAAGCGCTTCCTGACGCTTTATCTGAGCTTTCCAGTCTTCATTTTCCGCTTTCTTCGCCTTTTTGTAAGCTTTCTGAGCTGTCCTTCTGGAAAAGCCGAGTTCCTCCGCCATCGCAGAAAATGCGGTCTCCTCATCCATGCCGTGCTGAACATCTATATTATAGGAAAGAAACCTCTGCCCCGTCTCGCGAAACAGATTGCGGCAGACATCGTACAGCGCCTCAAATCGGGTACACATATACCTGCGCACCCCGAAATTGCTGATCCTCGGCACCAGAATATAATCACACTTCCCGACCAGCTGCTCTACATGGCCGAGATAAATCTTGACAGAAAGGCACATCTCATCAATCGCCCTTGCCGTCCCCCGCTCCATCGTCTCAAGTGTCGTGGGCGGGCTGACCAGCACATCCAGCCCCAGCTCCTGAAAAAAAGCTCTCCAGAGCACATGATAACGCTCATAAAGCAACGCCCTCGGCAGACCGATCACCGGTCTCTGACCCTCCACTTCCACATCTTTCTTTTTCGGCAAATCTATCACTCCTTCGTTTTTCCCTCATATAGTAAACGACGTAAGTCGTTTTACTTTGCGCCAGACGCAAGGCTGTGAAGCAGTCATTCCTTATGCGTCCGTGTGCATCATTTATAGTGAACGACAAAAGGATTTTGTCGTTCACTATAATAATCAAACATAGTGTTTATAATAATCTTTTCCGAACTTTTTTTCAATCACCAAATTGAAGCCAATTTTCCAATGTTGCCAAACACCCATGCCCGCTTTGCGGACACCGCTAAATATATAAAAGCTGAATTTCCAATTGCCCATCCGGACAGATGATGCTAAAATAGGGGAAAATCTATACTTTCAAAAGCAGTTAAGCACGGAATTCGTCTGTTTCTATTCCGTAAACAGGCGAAATGCTGTTTTCGCTGACCTGACAAATCCGGAGGAATCTACCAATGCAAAAAGCACTCTTTTTTGACATAGACGGCACGATATTGGATTTTAAGAATTTTATCCCCGACAGTACCAGGGAGGCACTTCGGCTGCTGCGCGCAAATGGGCACCTGACCTTTCTGTGCAGCGGGAGGACCCGCGCTTTTATCCAGAATCCCCGGCTGCTTGCGCTCGGCTTCGACGGTATTGTTTCCGGCTGCGGCACCGCGGTCGAATACAGAGGCAAAAGGCTGTTCTATCAGAGAATTGAGAGGGAGCTCGCCATTCACACCGTAGAGACTGTGCGAAGCTACGGATTCCGTCCGATACTTGAGGGCTGGGAATACCTTTACCTCGACGAAGCGGACTTTGCCTCAGATATATATGGAAGAAAGCTGATTCGGGAGATGGGAGAAAAGCTTCTGCCCATCAAAGACTGCTGGGGAGAATGGGAAATCTCCAAGCTGTCCTGTACGACCGATCATGCGGACAGCGAAAGCTGTTTTGCGGCTCTTGGCGGATATTACGACCTCCTCATCCATAATGCGGAGGTCGTTGAGATGGTGCCAAAGGGATTCCACAAGGGGATCGGCATTGAAAAGGTCTGCGAGCGGCTGGGAATTGACACAGCCGATACCTTTGCGTTCGGGGACAGCGTGAACGACCTCGGTATGTTCGCCACGGCGGGCACCGCGATTGCCATGGGGAACGGTTCAGAAGCTGCAAAGACCGCCGCGACATATGTGACGGGCAGTCTTTATCAGGACGGCATCTGGAATGCCTGCAAATATTATAATCTGATCTGACATATGCTATACCATCAAAGGCATACGCTCACAGGGCAGCATCGCAATGCGCTCAGGAACTGTCGCAAAATGGATAAGTAATTTCGCGACAGTTTCTTACATATGGGTCAGCACAAAAATATCATAAATTGCCCGGATCGCGCGTTCAAAATCCTCATCCTTTACCCCGATGATGATATTCAGCTCGCTCGACCCCTGATCAATCATCTTGACATTGACATTCGCATGCGCGAGCGCGGAAAAAATTCTGCCTGCGGTGCCGCGTGTCGAGCGCATTCCACGGCCAACGACAGCGATCAGCGCCAGATTGGATTCCAGCTCCAGTGAGTCCGGCGATACCGCACGGTGAATACCGGAGATAATACTCTGCTCCTTCTTCATAAAGTCATCCTGATATACGATGACAGAAAATGTGTCGATCCCGGAAGGTACATGCTCGAACGAAATCCCGTTTTCCTCAAATACCTGCAGCACCTTGCGGCCAAAGCCGATCTCCGAGTTCATCATATCCTTTTCGATCGTGACCGCGCAGAATCCCTTCTTTCCCGCGATACCGGTGATGGTATAGAGCGGCTGGCGGCAGGTATCCTCCACAATCAGCGTCCCCGGATCCTGCGGGCGGTTCGTATTCCGGATATTTACAGGGATCCCTTCCTGACGCAGCGGAAAAATCGCGTCCGCGTGCAGGACCGTCGCCCCCATATAGGAGAGCTCGCGCAGCTCCCGGTAGGTGATCGTCTCAATCGTCGCCGGATTCTCCACAATACGCGGATCTGTCACAAGGAAACCGGATACATCCGTCCAGTTCTCATAGAGATCCGCATGCACGGCGCGCGCCACAATAGAGCCGGTAATATCAGAACCGCCGCGCGAAAATGTCTTTATGCTTCCATCCGGCATCGATCCGTAAAAGCCCGGAATCACTGCCGTCTCCATACCGGAAAGACGTTCCCGCATCACCTCGTTCGTCTTTTCCCCGTCAAATACGCCGTCCTCATCAAAGCAGACTACCTCCGCAGCATCCACGAACGGAAACTCCAGATATGCCGACATGATCAGCCCGTTCAGATATTCTCCGCGGGACGCCGCGTAATCGCTCCCCGCCTGTTCCTCAAACTTTTTCTGAATCGTCTCAAACTCCGAATCCAGGTTCAGTTCCAGCCCCAGTCCTTCAATGATTTCCCGATACCGTGCCGCAATCGCCTCGATTTTCCGACTGATATCCTGCCGCCCTGCCGCATGATAACAGTCATAAAGCATATCTGTCACCTTCGTATCATTGGAATCACGCTTGCCCGGAGCAGACGGCACAACATACCTGCGCTCCTTCTCCGCATGGATAATCGCTCCGACCTTGCGGAACTGCTCCGCGCTCGCCAGAGAGCTGCCTCCGAATTTCACTACCTTCTTCATCGTGAACCATCCTCCAAGTTTTTCTCCCGATTTCGGTAATTATTACCTTTTTCATCCTGCCGGATTACGTCATCCAGGCTGAATCACGTCATCCATACCGTAGTAGCCCGCCGGCTTTCCTGACAGAAACGCGGCCGCCTGCACAGCGCCTTTTGCAAAGATGCTCCTTGAATAAGCCGTATGCTTAAATTCAATCACCTCGTCAAGACCAGCAAACAGCACCTCATGCTCGCCGACAATCGTACCTCCGCGAACCGCGCTGATACCGATCTCCGATTTGTCCCGGCTCTTTTTCTGACGGCTTCGGTCATATGTGTACTCATACGCGCCATCCATCGCCTCATTGATGCTGTCCGCAAGCGCGATCGCGGTACCGCTCGGCGCATCCAGCTTTCGGTTGTGATGCTTTTCCACGATCTCGATATCAAAGCCCGCCGGGGCAAGCACCTTCGCAGCCTCTTTTAAAAGCGCCTGCAGCAGATTGATCCCCAGAGACATATTTGCCGACTTCAGGATCGCCACCTTTTCGGACGCGGCGGTAATCTGATCCAGCTGCTCCTGCGTATACCCCGTCGTACAGAGCACCGCCGGAACCTGCTTTTCCACACAGTACGCAAGCAGTCCGTCCAGAGCCTTTACCGAAGAAAAATCGATCACCACATCCGCTTCCACATCACAGTCCGCGGGAGAAGCATACACCGGATAGGGCATACGCCCGGAATCATACACATCAAAGCCCGCCACGATCTCCATATCCTCCCGGCTTCCGACAATCTCTGTCACGACCTGCCCCATATGCCCGCAGCAGCCGCTCATAATCACTCTAATCATTTTCTCATACCTTTCATCAGACACAGCCCGGCAATCTGTATTATGGTAAATGACCTTCGTCGTTTTCCGGCCTGCGCTAAAAAAATCTGCAAGCTTACAGCAACCCGTAGTTCCTCATTGCCGTCTCCAGGCGCGCGGCATTTTTCTCTTCCATCTCAAACAGCGGCGCGCGCAGCGGGCCGACCTCCCTGCCCATCAGGTTCAGCGCCTTCTTGACCGGAATCGGATTGACCTCGCAGAACAGCGCCTCGATCAGCTCGATCGCCTCAAGCTGCAGCTGGCAGCTCTTCTTCACATCCCCATCGAGAAATGCCGCCGCGATATCATGCGTCTGACGAGGCGCGATATTGGAGAGCACAGAAATAACGCCGATTCCGCCAAGCGCCATGATCGGGGTAATCTCCGCGTCATTTCCCGAATACAGATCAACACTGCCGTCCGCAAGGCTCATCAGCTTTGCGATCTGTTCGATGTTCGCGGAAGCCTCCTTTACGCCTACAATATTTTCCACGTTTTTCGCCAGCCATACCACCGTCTCCGGAAGAATATTGCAGCCGGTGCGGCTCGGAACATTGTAAAGAATAACCGGCAGGGATACGGAAGCCGCAATCCTTGAATAATGCTGCTTCAGGCCGTTCTGCGTCGCCTTATTGTAGTACGGGCTTACCAGCAGCAGGCCGTCCGCCCCCATTTTCTCCGCCTCCTTAGAAAGATAGATCGCTGTCTCCGTCGAATTTGACCCTGTCCCGGCAATGACAGGAATTCTTTTCGCCGTCTTCTCAATGACATAGCGAATGACGTCCAGATGCTCCTCATGGGAAAGCGTGGAGGATTCCCCGGTCGTGCCGCAGACAATAATCGCGTCCGTGCCGCCCGCAACCTGCATTTCCACCAGCTCGCCCATTTTTTCATAATTTACCGTGCCGTCCTCATGCATGGGTGTGACAATCGCCACGCCCGCTCCCTTAAAAATAGCCATACAAATCCTCCTTCTTGATACATGAATAATATTGTCAGGTTCGAAATGTGTGCCGCCCCTGCCCGGCTCTGCGATCGAACAGAAAGCGGTTTTTGCCTCATGAAAAGGGGACTGCCGAGCAGCCCCCAAAGAATACGAAAAATCGGTCTTCAGGATAGCTCTCCATCGCCTGCTGGCGATGACAGTCATATGGTTCTTCGCCACATGCCCAGAAAAACAGGCGCAGGTGCTGTTCCCCTTCGGCGTTCTCCCCTTTCGACTGCCCTCGACTGCGCCTGGCCGCATCCGGCAGCGTACTGATGAATCACGCAACCTCTATCCACTTTAACGCATTGCTTTTCATCCTTCCGGCGCTGTGAAATCTCCGATACCATATACCTGTTTTATCGTATGCGCTTCCAAAAAGCATTGCTATTATGTTTTCTTACTATAACACCCGGAGTATGGATTGTCAATCCTGTTACGCAATTTAAACCAGCCGCGCGGCTTTCGCCGCACCGCATGCCGCTTCTTCCTTTTGTTCCGTCAGCCGCAGCTCCATACCAAACCTTCGTGCTGTGATCTCCTGCAGAAAAACATTTTTCCGCATTCCATTCCCGGAAGCTACAATTTTCGTCCTTGGCGGGCGAAGCCCATCCGCCATACGCAGATACATCTGGTACAGCTCCTCCGCCATCCCATCCAGCACACCGTATATCAAAGCCCCTGGCGTAAAATTATCGATACCGATATTTTCTATCTTACCTCTTCGCTCCGGCTCATCCCTGGTGCCGGCAAATCGCGTATCCACCTTCAGCCTGGGAGCGTCCTCATCGTATGACCGCAGCAGCCGCTCCATAACGGAATACTGCTCTGGCTCTGTCACATGAAGCGCTTCCGCATACTGATGAAAAAAGCGTTCAAGGAGCGAATAGGCCCTGCCTCCGCACAGAGATGATCCGACCAGCAGATAGCCGCCCTTCAAAAACGGCCTTGTTTCAATCCCTTTCACACAAATATAGTCCTTCACATAGACGGATACCTGGCTTCCGGTTCCCATATTCACCAGAACGCTGTCCCTGAGGTCGCTCACAGAGCCCAGAAAGCTTGCCTGATTATCCCCGATCGCCACGCAGACCGGAATGCCTTTCCAGGTGCCCAGAATGGCAGGAGCCGCCGTCACTTCCGGAAAAATATCCCCGGACAGCTTCATCTGCTGAGCAGCCAGCCCGGATACCCCTGATAATTCTTTTTCGGATATCCTTACCTGTGAGAACAGTTCCTTCCGGAAGGTTCCGTGCTCCACGTCAAAAAAACCGAACCCCGCCGCATTGCTGGTGTGAACAAGCGGTTTTTTTCTTCCGGTCAGCACCATTCCCAGATAATCCATGATCGTGCACACCGTGACCGCCCCTTCCGGCACCCGTCCGGTCGCGGCATTATACAGATGCGTGACCAGCCCGTATCCGGTACTGGCAGAGATACCGTATTGCTGCTCCAAAATCTCACAGAGGCTTTTACCTCCAAAGCATTTATCATTTCCTCTTTCATCCTGCCAGGTGAAAAGCGGGCTCACATGCCTTCCATCCCGGTCAAGATAAACAATCCCATGCATCTGGCCTGTCAGACCGATCACCCGAATCGTTTCCGCATACTCAGGCCGCGCCAGCACTCCGTCCAGCAGCTCTGTCGCTTTTTCAACTATCCTTTCCGGATCCTGAAGCTTTTCCCATGGATGTCCTGAATGCAGAAAGCTGTCATTGCTCAACGTGTAAGCGGCTTCCGTCTTTCCGGTCGCCTCATCCATCACTACCGCACTGATCGTAGTCGTTCCCAAATCGATTCCTATCGCTTTCATACCCGCACGCCTCTCTTTACCTGGAACTTATAAACGGCTGCCGCGCCTGGACGATCACATGTCCCGTCATTTTTCACTGCTATCCTTTATCCCCAGAATCTGCAGCGCCGCATACGCAGCGTCCAGATACGGGTTCTCGGCTTTTGCGAATTCACCGGCGTCGGACAGCTCTGTCAGCTTAGGGTCGATGGGCATTTTTCCTGCCACGAGAATGCCCATTTCTTCCGCGACCTCCTGAATTTTGCTCTCCCCAAATACAGGAATCTTTTTCCCACAATCCGGGCAGACAAGATAGCTGTAATTCTCCACAAGGCCGAGCACCGGTATATTCATCGTGGAAGCCATATTATAGGCCTTCTTTACAATCATTTTCACCAGATCCTGCGGCGAGGTAACCACAAATATGCCGTCTACCGGCAGCGACTGGAAAACGGTCAGTGGCACATCGCCGGTCCCTGGCGGCATATCTACAAGCAGATAGTCCAGCTCCCCCCAGATCACATCGTGCCAGAACTGCTTTACCAGACCGGCAAGGATCGGTCCACGCCAGATCACCGGTGATTCCGGATCGGGAAGCAGTAAATTAATAGAAATAACCTTGATATCATTGTCCGTCAGGCGCGGATAAATTCCCTCGTCATCCGCTTCCGCCAGACCAGTCAGCCCATACATCCGCGGGATTGACGGTCCCGTGATATCCGCGTCCATAACCCCAACGCGGTAGCCCTTTGCTGCGAGCATATTTGCCAGCGACGCAGTCACCATGGATTTTCCAACGCCGCCCTTTCCGCTGACGACTCCGATCACATGCTTTATCTCAGAATAGCAGTTCAGCGCCTCCAGCATACTCTCCGGCTGTGCGGCTTGTGCGCTCGGACATCCCTCACAGCTTGATTTATCGCAGCTTGCGGCGCTGCTGCATGTTTTTTCCGCCATTTTTTATTCCTCCTGATTGTCTGTTCGATATCCGCCACAGCCTAATTCCCACTTCGAAAAAGAATGGCGCGGCGTGCAATATGATTTCGGTTCCGGTATCATGTGCCTGCACAGGCATTTCCCGGAAATCGCCTTTCTTATTTTAGACCAGATGATCTCCGCTGTAAAGTAAAAAACGTAAGAATCAAAAGCTATAATACCCTCCGCTGAAAATATCATCCATCAAAAATTCTATCCATTAAAAATTCGCGCTGTCCTCTTCAAGCAGCCTTCTCAGATATCTCGCCACCACACGCGCAAATCCTGAGCTGTCGCGGATATAAGTGAAATCCTTTCCGAAAATCTTTTTTTCCGCCATCAGCTCCTTCTCTTTTCCTGTGAAAACGCCAAGCACACAGACTCCCGCAGCGCGCAGCTTTCGGATCTCATACGCCGTATCCCGCACTGCGTAGGCGCCGCTGTAGGTTTCCGGATTGCGGCTGTTCGGGCGGTTGACAATGATATCGTTCGGCTTGCCATCACTCAACACGATCAGGATTTTCCCCTCCTCCGGGCGCTGCAGCAGGGAATCGCCGACCGCGCGGATCGCCAGGCCGTCCCGGTTGTTCGAGGACGTCACATAATTTAACAGTCTCCGGTTCTCCCCGCGCGGCGCGTCATATCCGCGAAAACGCTGCAAAACCGTATAATCCCAGAACGTACAGAAGCTTGTGACCTGGAGGGGAATCCGGTTTATGCAGAGCGCTTCGGCAATGATATATGCCTGCAATGCCACCTCGCTCTGCCTGTCATGCTGCGACCCGCTCGCGTCAATGAGGATATCCACCGCGAATTCAGAATTGCTGCGGCGTATTGTCTTTTCAAAAAGCCGCCCCGGCGTCTCTTTTTTCCCTACCTGCCACAAAAGCCGCGGGACAATTGTGCCCGCATAAGCCGCCTGGCCCTCCGGCTCGCTTCGCCGGTTCAGAGAACGCCTCAGTTCAGCCGCAAGCTGCTCTATACTGCGCGCCATCATATTCGCATG
>JAJQIE010000326.1 GCA_021199395.1 Lachnospiraceae bacterium
TCTCCGTACTGTTGATCATAATAAATGATGTGAAATAATCATTCCATGAAAAGGTAAATACAATAATTGCCAGTGAAGAAATCGTCGCCTTTGCAAGCGGCACCATAATCGATGTAAAAGTACGGATTGGTCCGGCGCCATCCAGCGCCGCCGCTTCCTGAAAATCCTTTGGTACACCAAAGAAGAACTGTCGCATCATAAAGATTCCAAAAGCTCCGGCCAGTCCCGGACATGTCGCGCCAAATATGGACGGAAGCGTTACAGCCCACATGGTATTGATTACACCCAAAAATGTCATAATCCGATATAACGGTATGATTGTTACCTGCACGGGAACCATCATGGCGACCAGCATCAGGCCGAACATCAGATTTTTGCCCCGAAACTCAAATTTTGCGTAGGCATAGCCTGCCGCAACGCCGTGAACCACCATACCAAGAGTTATGATCGTGCTGTATTTTAAGCTGTTCCACATAAATCTGAAATAGGGTATGGAATCCGAAAACAGCTTTTTGTGATAGCTCAGATTCCATTTCTCAAATGCGGGCGGGAGCCATTTGGGCGGCAGCGCGACCGCCTCACTGTAGGGTCTTACCGAAGCGGAAAAAACCCACAGGAACGGAGCGATCATCACAAACGCGAGAGCCGCCATTACCACCAGCAGCGGAATCTTATAGAGCGAAATCTTTTTCCCGAATATTTTTATTTTCCTATTCATAATGCACCCACCACCTGCTTCCTATAAACTGAATTACGGTAACCAGTCCGATCAGAATCAGCAGCAGCACCGACAATGCGGACGCGGTGCCATAGTCAAAGGAGGTAAAGCCTTTTTCAGCGATCAGCATAACCAGGCTTCGGGAGGAATCTCCCGGTCCGCCGTTTGTCAGCACATAAATAGACTCGTAAATGCGCAGCGCGCCGGTGACGTTCATAATCAGGACAAAGAAAATCTGTGGAGACGCAACCGGAATTGTGATATATCGAAATCGCTTCCATCCGCTTGCCCCGTCTATCTCCGCCGCTTCCAGAAGTCCTCTGTCTACGTTCTGCAGTCCTGCAAGAATCAGGAGCATGGACATACCCGTATTTTTCCAGACGTCCAGAATCAGAACCGAAATCTTGGACATACTTTGATTGCTCAGCCACCCGATTTTATCAATACCAAGTAATCCAAGATAATAGTTGATCAGTCCGGCGTCCGTCTGAAAAAACTGCTGCCAGATAATCGCTACAAAAGTCAGCCCTACCAGCGAAGGGAAGAAATAAACCGCGCGAAAGAACACACTGAGTTTTTTCCCAAGCTTGTCATCTACCACAATCGCCGCCAGAAGACCCATCAGCGTATTTCCCAGTGAGCAGAAAATCGTATACCAGATGGTATTTCTCAGAGCAGTCACCGAGCGGGAATCATTGAAAATTTTGATATAATTTTTCAGGCCAACGAGCACAGACTCACCTGTAAACAGATTATAATTCTGAAAGGAAATGATAATCACCCATACCACCGGAAACAGTACAAAAACAATAAATCCAATAAACGAAGGCAGGGTAAACAGATAAGCTGTCCGTGTTTCCCGTTTTCTATAGTCCGTTTTTTTCCTTTTTTTCTCCATAACCTTATCTCCAGTCGGGAACCAGGTGGGCAAGCCCACATCAACTCCATATGAGCCGGGAGACACCGGCAACCCTCCAGCCGCGCGGTGTCTCTCAAAAACTCCTTGAACAATCTACACGCAAACTTTTATTGCCGGCTTATCCGATTGCGCTCTCAACCTCTCCCTGAGCCTGGTCAAGCGCATCCTGTACAGACATTTCTCCGGAGAACACATTCTCCAGCCCTCTCAGGATGCCCTGCTCCAGATCGCCAAAATATGACGGCGCGTCTATCGGAGAACCGATGGTAATTGCTTCCCACAGGCCAAGAATATTATCCGGAACCGTACCCATAATCTCGGTATCTGTTGCCAGAGTCTCTGTCGGCGGAATCTGCTGTCCATATGCTGCCGTTGCCGTCAGTGTTTCATTGGATACCATTTCTTTCAGAAGAGCGATCGCAAGCTCACTGTTCTCCGTTGTAGAGCTTACGCCCCAGGCGGAACCACCGTACACCGTACCTGCCTCTGTATTCATCGGCCACTGTACACTGTCAAAATCGTCTGATGTCAGCCCTGCATCCTGCCAGGTATTCAGGCACCAGCGGCCTGCGCCTACCATAGCCAGCTGTCCGCTGCTAAACATTGTGTAAACGTCCGAGCTGATCGGATCTGGTGTGATCCCTTCCGTTACCATGTTGTAGAGGAATTCAACTGATTCCACCATAGCCTCACTGTTCAGCGAAGGATTGCCATCCTCATCCACCAGGGACGCACTGTTTGTCACCCACCACGGGGTCAGCTGGAAATAGGAGCTGGAAAGGCCAAAGCCATAAATCTGATTGCCCTCATCATCTACATAAGTCAGCTCACTGGCAATCTCCATAAAATCATCCCAGGTCCATCCCTCAGACGGATAATCAATGCCCTTCTCATCAAAGAAATTCTTGTTGTAATAAATTACCATGGTCTGTGTCCCGCTCGGCAGTCCATATAACGTATCGTCCACGGTAAAGCCGTCCAGCAGCGACTCTGCGTATTCGTTTTCTACCAGATTGTTCAGCACCTCGTCCGATTCCACAATCTCATTCAAGGACATCAGCAGGTCATTGGAAACAGCCATCTGCGCGCCTTCCAGTCCGAAGTTGATCACGTCCGGCGCCTCCCCTGATGTGAGCATCGTAATCCACTTCTGAATAAAATCAGACCACGAATCTACCGGCACACAGGTCTGCTCCACCGTAACGTTCGGATATTCCTCGTTGAATCTCGCAATCGCATCATTTGCAACTGTTTCTTCCTCTGTGCTTCCCCAGTTTAATACACGCAGTGTAGCAGTCTCATCTGAAGCCGCTGCTGTCATTCCAACCGTCAATGCCGCAATTGCTGCGGCTGCCATAAGCATCCTTTTCTTCATTTGCTTATCCCTCCAATTCTGATTGTGTTTCTTTTTTCTGCATTGAAATCAGTCTGGCCATTGACTGATTTCAAATGTGGAAGCCGTTCCACATTTGCTTAAAAAAAATAACATCTCTGGAAAACATTTTTTCAGCTAGACGCCTAACTAATTGATGTAAAGTCAGTATACATCAATTCCTTTTATCTGTCAATGCTCTTTTTAACATTTTTTCGGAATGGAACCCGTTCCCCCATTCCGGCTTTTATGCATTTTGCACAAAAGAAAATCCTGCTGTGAAGCAGGATCTCAGGTAGACTCCTTTTCGTTTAGCACCACGTCTACAGTCACAACCTTATTTCTGTATTTATGTCCTTCAATCAGTTTCAGGATCAGGCGAACGCTCTGCCCCGCCAGCTCATCAATATTCTGCTCAATCGCAGTGACGGACGGCGTCACCAGATTTGTAAGGTAGGTTCCATCGTAAGCGACAATCTTAACATCCTCCGGCACTCTCTTTCCGCGCGCCAGACATTCCTTTAAATAACCAAGGGCTATCATGTCCGCGCCAAAAATCCCATCCGCCTCCGGATGCAGATCAAATATCTGCCGGGCTACCATCTGATAATAAGGATGATCAAACTTATTCCACCCCATTTCATAATCATATACCTGAATCCCGTTTTTTTTCATTATCTGCTCAAATACCCTGTGTCTTTCCTGATATGGCGATTCCAGGGCAAAGCTGCCGACAAATTGTACCACGCATTTGCAGCCTTTCTTTATCAGACATTCCGCGGCGAGCTCGCCGCCTTTTTTATGATCCGACGCAACCATCGGGATATACTCACCGAGCTCCCGGTCCAGAGCCACAATCGGCTTCTGAATCCGGCTGTACTCTTCAATCTCCAGCGTATGGCACCCTGAGATGATTCCATCTACAATATGCCGGTTCAGCATGTCCAGGTATTCCTTCTCATTGTTCCGGCTCTCTACCGTATTGCAAAGCATCATCTTATAACCCTTTTCATGCAGCAGAAATTCTACTTTTTTGACGAATTCCGCAAAAAACGGATGTGCCGCATCCGGTACGATCACAGCGATAATACCTGCTCTTTTCCGATATAAATTTCTGGCCAGCTCATTTGGCGTATAATCCAGTTCCTTCATAGCTGCCTCTATTTTTTTCCTGGTAGCCTCTGACACGTAGCCATTTCCATTTAAAACTCTTGAAACAGTCGCCGCTCCCACCTGCGCCCTCTGCGCCACATCCTTGATACTAGCCATACTTCCACCTATCTCCCATAATCACCCGTTTAAATCAGGAAACCCGTTCCATCGGATGTATTTTATATCAATAACGGAATTGCGTCAACATTCTGAATTTTCTGATTACGAATTCAATAGACGAAAATCTCATCTGTCAACTGTTTTTCGTTGTTTTTTTGCATCATTCGTCTTTTTATCACAATCCACAAAACGGACGTTCTTTTCCAAAAACTATGTAAACCAGGGCGATTTCCCGCTTCAAAATGTGGATAATGTGGATAATTCAGTGAATAAGTCCTTTTTATCACGTTTTTTTATCCCCAAAAATGTGGATAAAGCAGGGAAAACCTTCCGGCTCCCCTGCCTCTCTGTCCGCAGCCCGCACGTCTGTTTTGTGCAGAATTACTTTAAATAATTTTGTATTTCCCGCGTCAGGCTTTGTCCTGCGTCCATTTTCTTCAGAATATTCAGTGAATTTTCTGATAATTTCATCCGATAAGCTACAGTATGATACTATTGCATCACTCAATATCCGTATTCAGGTAGGAAATAAACCGGTTTCCTGCCGCCTCGAACAATTCCAGGCTGTCGTTTGGCCCATAATAATAGGTCTCCGTCTCTCCGGGATTGAGCAGAATTAGATTGCCATAATCATCATACCCTGTGATGATCACGCTTCCGGTCGTGGTCGCGGCAATGACAGCCTTTCCTTCGCTGACAAAATACAGCACCTGCTCCAGCGTACAGCCGGTCAGATCGACGACATCCTTTTGCAGCGCTGCCTCCAGCTCGTCCACGTCCATTGTACCAGTCTTAATAATATCCGGTATATTATCCAGGCTGATGCTTGCCTCGTCCTCCGTATTACCGCGCTCCCACACATATTCCTTCGCGTCATTGATTACCACGCCCACCATTTCATCCGCCCGGAGAATCGCCTCCACCGCAGTCGGCCAGCTGCTGTCAAGGCTGCCGCCCGCATATACATGATACAGCTTTTCCCTGTCCGTATTGCCCGGAATTTCAAGCGTTATACCGCCGCTGTCAGATGCAAATTTTCCCCTTACAATCTGAGGATTCTCGTCCGTAATCGTAGTACCGACGCGCAAAATAATCTCCGTCTGGTTGATCTCATCTACCTGTGTCGTGATACCATACTCTACATTATCTTCTGTATCTGTGCTGACAATCGTATCATTGGTCGTCTCCACATACTCGCCGTTTTCTTTTATCACGCGGGTCAGTGTCAGCATACTGTCCGCCTGCTCCACCGCAGTCACATAAGCGCCGGACGGCTCGTATTCCTTAATCGTCTCTCCGTCTTCACCGACAATCAGAAGCATATACATCGGAAACACCTCCGTTCCCTCGTCGGAGCTGTCAATATCGGAAAGCAGAGCCACGCCATAGACGAGATTTTCTCCCATATAGCATACCTGCCGAATCCGCTCATTCGATCCGCAGGTAATCTCACGCGTCTCACCAGTCTCAAAATCTATCGTATAAAGAGTCTGCGAATCATAGCGTTCTCCCTCGCCAAGCCAGCTGAAATAACGGTTTGACTCCGAGCTCGTGTAACACCCGTTATTGACGCCGGTAATCACGCTCTCATATTCACCGGTCGTCATGTCGATCCGGTATACGATGCTTTCCAGTAAAATATAGCAGTCCTGCCCATCATCCGTAAGATAAGCAAGCGCGTCAATATCCAGCTTCAGACTGTCATACGCCTCCATTGTGCTCACAAACAGCAGCTCCTGCGAGGTAGCGGACGAATCCTCATAGTGATAAATTGCAATGCCATTTTCTCCCTCGTGGCTTCCCCGGTTCATATAGCCCGACACGGCATACCATACATCCCCGGATTCATCCACCCGCAGGATTTTGATATTATTCTGGTCGTAGAAATCACGGTAATCCATGTCCTCATCCTGCGAAAAGCCAAAAATCCGTGTCAGCGTACCGCCATTGATTTCATACATCCACAGCTCGTTTTCCTGCACAAATGCCACAACCGTTTTCTCATCGTCAAACGCATATTCCACATCGCTGTCCGTAATGCCAAGATT
Organism: Lachnospiraceae bacterium; assembly: GCA_021199395.1. Classification (GTDB taxonomy): domain Bacteria; phylum Bacillota; class Clostridia; order Lachnospirales; family Lachnospiraceae; genus Choladousia. The sequence goes on from JAJQIE010000326.1 coordinate 6,330, forward strand.
TATGCCGCTGTCTTCCAGAACAGCCCCGTCTGTATTAAAAATCTCATCCGTCGTCCGCGTAAAGTCCAGAAGATAAACCCGCGTATCCGTATATCGCAGACGATAAAACTCTTTCACATTGTATATGTTTGTGATGCCGTCCTCATCCACGGCAGATATACGGTAATACAGGACAAAGGAAGCCGTCGTGCCATTGATATCAACCAGGCTTGGGGTCGGCTTATAGTAAATCGACGGGTTCAGATCTCCCCACATCAGCTGTGCAACGGTATCATGAATATCCATCGTTGCCAGCGTCTGACTTGTATCTGTCGTATCATCCGGCTCTACTACAACGCCCAGCGAGGTCTGATCTGTCTTATTGACACATTTTTCATAAAAACCGGTCACAAAGTCCAGATAAGAGTCCAGATGCAGACCATCCTCCAGCAGCAGCCTCGTATAAAAATAAATCACCCGCTCACCCGCGGAAATCTGGATTTTAAGAATGTATTCCTGATTCAAAAGCATCTGGTTCTGAATCGTCAGGGTAGCGTTCAGGTATCCATCCTCATCTTCTGTCAGATTGATCACACTCGTATTTTCCAGCGATTCGCTTCCGTCCAGCGTCAGCACCTCATAGGAAACGCTTTCTATGTTGGACTCAAAAGGCTGAATCTGGATATCCAGCTCATGGCTCGCGTCGAGAATCGTCACCGTATCACGGATATAATTGACATCCATCTCTGACGCATAACCGTGCAGGCAGTTGTAATTGACGCCATCATCCTGCATATACACAAGCGGAAAAGACGAATCCGCCATTGCTTCGGATGTCGTTGGCGTCGTCTGGTTCAGTATCCGTCCAAAAACCAGCACCGCTATGACAAATATCAGCAGGAGGATCATCACATGAACGACCGCGCTCCTTACTGTCTTTAGTATATTTTGCATAAATCCCGTCTCCTGTTTCCATATATTCCACATCAGTATACTATTCTGAATCCATTTGAACAAGCCTTTTCTTTGAATCCCGGAAAAAGCCTTTCCTTATGAATATCAAAAAGTCTTTCCTTGCGAATGTCAAAAAACTTTCCCTGTGAATGTCAGAAAACCTTTCCTTGCGAATGCCGGAAAATATCTTTCTGAATATCAGTAAATATAATATCCGGATAACCTACCGATAAAACCTGTGCCTTGTGCGCCGACGATGCATCTCCTGAAGCAGCATCACACGTATCAGGTCGTTATGCATCCTGTCTGCCCCATCCTTTCCTTTGTCGGAAGGAGGAATATCTCCCAAATCGCCACCTGTCCCGGAGCATGCCGATACGGGGGCTACAGCCGCTTCCGCTATCTTCTCCTGAAGCGTGTAGAGGGTCGTATAATCCGGATATTCGTCATACATGGCGCTCCCCTCATATTCCATCCGGTCACACGCTTCCTCTATATAGGGAAGCAGCGTTTTTGCCGTCTCCGGATACATACCCTGAAGCATACGAAAATCACGCTCCGTCTGCATCTCTTCATCCAGGCTCATCTCTTCCGGAGCCCATTTTTGTTCAGTGTTTCTTCTATAATTAATGCTTCCACTGCCAATATCTCCGACGCCATTATCTCTGGTGTCATTGTTTCTGGTACTAACATTTCTTAGACCATTACTTCTGGTACTGCTATTTCTGGTATTATTATTCCATGCACTATTCCTGTCGTTGCTATTTTGGGCACTGTTGTTCCGGGCATTATTATTCTGAATATTAATTTTTTGAGCACCGCTGTCCTGAACATTATTTTTTCGAACATTATTGTCCTGAGCACTATTATTTTGAACAATGTTGTCCTGAGCATTGTTTTTTTGAGTATTATTTCTTTGAGCATTGTTGCTATAAGCATTGTTATTATGAGCATTGTTGCTTTGAGCATTGTTGTTATAGCTGGTATTCCTGCTATTACTGCGACTGCTGAAATATCCCATGCCTTCCCTCGCATTACGCCATCTTTACTCTATCCTATGCAGAAGGCAGGCCGTCGGTGCCAGAGCCGATATTTTTAATCCGGAATATTTCTGTACAAATCCAAAAAGCTGCGCTATACTGTCAGCAATTCTCCATAATCAAATGAAAGGACTACCAGAATGGCAAAACAGAAAGAAATCAAGACAAATGCCATGCGGATTCTTGACCGCATGAAGATTCCATATACGTTCCAGACCTATGAATGTGATGAATTCATCGACGGTCAGCATGCCGCCGACCTGCTTGGGCTCCCGCATGAAATTGTATTCAAAACACTGGTCACAGAAAGCCCGGAACACGCCTGCTATGTATTCGCAATCCCGATCGACGCAGAGCTGGATCTGAAAAAAGCCGCAAAAGCAGCTTCCTGTAAGTCTCTTTCCATGCTCCATGTAAAGGACATCCAGAGTGTCACAGGCTATATCCGCGGCGGCTGCACAGCAATCGGCATGAAAAAGAATTATCCGGTTTTTATGGACGCATCAGCGCTCCATTATGAAAAAATCGCCGTCAGCGGCGGAAAAATCGGGCTGCAGCTGGAGCTCACGCCCCAGGATTATGAAAAAGCCTGCCGGGCAGTATTCTGTGATGTAACGAGAGAATAAACCGTCTGAATCCTATGAGCCTGTATTGCCTGAATTTTGTGATTTTGGGCTTGCATTTGTTTCCAGAGTATGCTATTTTAAAACGACATGAGGGAGTAGTTGGCGCCCCTTTGGTGTTGCAAGTCAACATACTGATTTCATGAACGGATTCGTGCCATATCGGACAACGGAACTCCCGGCAGACGGCGTCGGGCGTTTTGCTTTGCACGATTCTTCATGCAAATCTGGCTTGTATGAAATAACGAGACTCATGTATGGTACGATCATTTTGCTGCCATACATGGTCTTTTTTTGTGGGCAGCACACACAAAGGAGGAGTTTTATGAGTTCTACGCTACTGTTTTTCCAGATTCTTTTCACTATGTTTATCGCTGAGATGGGCGATAAAACGCAGCTGCTGATGATTGCCATGACCTCCCGGTATAAGCTCAGGGACATTATCATCGGCTCCGGCGCTTCCATTCTGGCGCTGAATGGTATCGCGGTCTGTCTGGGCGCTCTGATCAGCCAGTTTATTCCCACCTGGCTGATTAAGATCATTGCCGCTCTCGCTTTCTTTTATTTTGCGTGGACTACGCTGAATAAGGTCGATGAGGGGGAGGAAGATACGCACAAAAAGGAAAGCAGGTTTCCTGTCCTGACGGTTTTCGGTACGTTTTTCATCGCGGAGCTTGGAGACAAAACACAGCTGACCGCCATTACATTTGCGGCAAACGAGGGCGCGCAGCACGCCGTGCTCATCTGGCTGGCGTGCTCCATCGGCCTGTTTGCCGCTGACCTGATCGGTATGCTTGTCGGGCATCTGATCCAGAGCAAAATGCCGGAGGGCTTTCTGGATAAGCTGGCTTTCGTTATCTTTGCGGTGTTTGGCGTCACTACCCTGAAGGATGGAGCCGCTCTGCTGGCAGGCGGATGGACGCCATGGGTGATCGCGCTCTGCGCGGCTGCGCTGTTCGCCGTTCTCTGTGTCTGTACATGGAAAAAACGCCATAAGGATGTCTGTCAGAGCTGACACGAAATCTCCACTGCACAGCGCCGTCATTCACGAATCCACTTCAGATATTGCCGGATGGTCTGCTCATACCCGTTTTCGGAGGGCTCGTAAAACGTCCGGTCTTTCAGTGCATCCGGCAGATACTGCTGACGCGAAAAATGCTTTGGATAATCGTGCGCGTACTCATAGCCGACCCCATGCCCCAGCTTTGCCGCACCTTTGTAGTGCGCGTCCTGCAGATGGGGCGGGACGGCGGCGGGCGTTTCTTTTACTGCTTCCATTGCTTCAAATATCGCGTTGGTCACGGAATTGCTTTTCGGGGCGCAGGCGACATACAGGGCAGCCTGCGCCAGAATCAGCTGCGCCTCTGGCATCCCGACGCGCTCCACCGCCTGCGAAGCGGCGACCGCCACCTGCAATGCCTGAGGATCCGCGTTTCCAACGTCTTCAGAGGCGCAGATCATAATCCTGCGGGCA
>JAJQIE010000197.1 GCA_021199395.1 Lachnospiraceae bacterium
CATATGAAAAATTCATTCTGCGTATATAGTCCAGTTATCTGGAAGACGATGTACTGGCCGTCTGCTGGCAGGGTGCTCTCCCGCGGAATATGGAAGAGGGACAGGGAATGATTTTAGCCAATAGAGAGGCGCGGATGTCAACGTCTGGAGGATCCGGAATGCGGAAGCACCTTTTTCAAAAAAAGATTTTCTGGTTTATTCTGATCTTTTTCATAATGCTGCTTACTGTTTATATTTCAGTTGCGGTTTATTTTGGCGAACATTTTTATGATAATACGGTGATTTATGGAATCCCCTGCGGCCAGATAACCGCTGAGGAAGCAAAGGAACGGGTCAGTCAAAGGCTGGGAGAATATGTTCTGCAGATTGAGGAAAGAGGAGGCAAGACCGAAACGATCACGGCAGAGGATATCGGCCTGACATTTGTGGACGGCGACAGTATTGACGAGATGCTGCGAGAGCAACGCTCCTACATCTGGCCGCTGATGTTTTCGAAGGATCATGACGCGCTTACCTCGGTAGCATTTTCCTATGATCTGGAAAGCGTCGAGGCTGCATTGCAGGCTCTGGACTGTATGGATGAGTCGCTTGTCACTGCGCCGGAGGATGCGTATATTGAAGTCACGGATACGGAATTTATTGTAGTAGATGAGGTGGAAGGAGATACTCTGGACTACGAAAAGACACTGGACGCTGTGATGGCCGCACTGGACGCCGGGGTACAGAGCCTCTCTCTTGAGGAGGAGGGCTGCTATATTACGCCGGAGGTTTATGGTGATGACGAACAGCTGAACAGTGACGCGGAAGAGCTGAGCGCGCTCGCGGCTGCTTATATAGTCTATGATTTTGGCGACCGGGAGGAGATCGTATCCGCTCCTGTCATAGCGGATTGGATTACGACCATGACGGACGGTACGTTTGTGATTGATGAGTGTGCAGTCGAAGAATATGTGGAATGGCTGGCGGAGGAATATGATACCTATGAAAAACCGCATGAATTTATTACTACGGGTGGAGAGACAGTTACTCTTGAGGACGGAGATTATGGATGGGAAATGGATCAGGCCGTGACGCTGGTGGATCTGTTGAATGCGCTTGCCGAGGGTTATCAGGGAACCTTAGAGCCGGAGTATACGCATACGGCGATGAGCCGTGATACGGATGACATAGGAGGGACCTATGTTGAAATCTGTATTTCCGAGCAGGAGATGTGGTGCTATCAGGACGGCGTCTGTATTGTAGATACGCCGGTCGTGACCGGCAATCCGAACAAAGGAAATGCCACCCCTTCCAACGGAGTATGGGCGATTGATGGAAAGCGGCGAAATGCGACCTTAAAAGGAGAGGGATATTCTACCCCGGTGAATTACTGGATGCCGTTTAATGGAAATGTAGGGATTCATGATCTGACGTCGCGTTCTTCTTTTGGGGGGACGATTTATCTTACCAATGGTTCGCATGGCTGTATCAACACACCGTACACCGCGGCGGAAACAATTTTTAATACAGTAAGCGTAGGTACGCCGGTTATCGTATATGATTAGTCTTTGTGGATGCTTTAGAACTGTTCATTCCGCATTCAGAAAGCGAGGTGCCGATATATGGGAAAAAAGAAAAAAGGGAAAAAACAGGAAAAATCCATAAAAGCAGAAAAAAAACCCAAAGCAGGCAAATCGGGCAGGCCTGAAAAAGCGCCTGGGGATGAGAAAGGCGAAAAAACTGAAAAGACTATAAAAGCTGAAAAGACCGAAAAAGCTGAAAAGACCGAAAAAATCGAAAAGATCGAGAAGACCGAAAAAACGGAAAAAAGCGGAGCGGAAAATATGCTCCTCCAAAAAGGAGTGCTCGAAGGAACCGAAAAAAGAGAACGCGGCTGCGGGATGGATATGCTTGCGGTTTTTCAGGCGCTTTCAGATGAAAACCGGCTGAAAATCCTGAATCTGCTTTCCGGCCGGGAAATGACCACGCCGGAGCTGATGGGATTTCTGGATATCGTGCAGTCTACGATGTCCCATCATATGAAGGTTCTGTGCGAGGCCGGACTTGTCAGGAGCAGAAAAGCAGGGAAGCGTTCCTGTTACTCGATTCGGAGGGAAATGCTTGAACAGATAGAGGACTGTATTGAAGGCTGGAAGCAGGAGTAAACGCATATGAACAGAAATGACAGAGAACTTGGAAGCGACTGGGAGGAATCCTGGGAGCGGACCGGACGCGGAGAAGGAAAAGGTATCACGCCCGCACAGATTGTGCTGGTGGTGGTTGCGGTGCTGCTGATTGCGGCGCTGGCTGCAATGGGAGTTATCTTTTTTACGCGATAGGTACGGTGAACCGGAAACGATTGTTATCACGTGGCTGTTCGTTTTGTTTACAGCTTCGTGTCGCTACAATGACCGGCGATGATGGCGGGCTCTGGGCATAAGTGTGCTGAGGTCGGCCATTTTTTATATAATCAGGAAAGTTCTCCGTCCCACTTTGTTCCGCGCAGAGTCATAAGGAAAGAGAAAGGAGAAGGATCATGGCGATTAGTGAGACTGAAAAAAGAATAAGGGATATCAGGCTGGAGGAGCTGGCAAAATATTGCCTGAGTTCAAGTGAGTTTGACCTGAATCTGTACGCGGAGTACGACGTAAAACGCGGGCTGCGTGAATCGGATGGGAAAGGCGTCCTTACGGGGCTGACGGAGATTTCTGACGTGGTTGCCTTCCGGACGGAAAATGGAAAAAGGATTCCTGCGGATGGACAGCTCTATTTTCAGGGCTATAATGTGATGGATCTGAAAAACGGTTTTGAAAACCGCCGCTTTAATTATGAAGAGGTCGCGTATCTTCTGCTCTTTGGCGCTTTGCCGAACCGCCAGCAGCTGGATTCTTTTCTGGAAATCCTTGCACAGTACCGTGAACTTCCGAACAAATTTGTGCGCGACGTCATCATGAAAGCGCCAAGCGGAAATCTGATGAACGCATTGCAGAGAAGCGTTCTGACTCTGTATTCCTATGATGAGAATCCGGATGACATATCTATTCCCAACGTACTGCGGCAAAGCCTGTCCCTGATAGCCACGCTTCCGCTGATCTCGGTATACGCGTATCACGCGCACCAGCACTATCACAATGATGAGAGCCTTCTGATCCGTTATCCGGATCCGGAGCTTTCCACGGCGGAAAATATTCTGCGAATTCTGCGCCCGGATGGGAAATATACGGAGCTGGAAGCCAGAGTCCTGGACATTGCGCTTGTAATTCATGCGGAGCACGGCGGCGGCAACAACTCTACATTTACGACGCATGTAGTGACGTCCACCGAGACAGATACATATTCCGCCGTTTCCGCTTCGCTGGGTTCCCTGAAGGGTCCAAAGCATGGCGGCGCAAACCTGAAGGTAGAGCAGATGTTCGCTGATATTCGTGAGCATATAACGGATTGGGAGGATGAAGACCAGATTCGGGATCACCTGAAAAAAATCATGAATAAGGAGGCGTTTGACCACAGGGGCCTGATTTATGGTATGGGACATGCAGTCTATACCTGTTCAGACCCGCGTGCGGTGATTCTGAAGGAATACGCAAAATCCTTATCTGAGGAAAAGGGGCTTACACGGGAGTATGCCCTGTATGAAGCTGTGGAGCGGATAGCCCGCGAGGTACTGATGCAGGAGAAGAATCTGCACAAGCCAATCTGCTGTAACGTCGATTTTTACAGTGGATTTGTGTATTCTATGCTCGGCATCCCACAGGAAATGTTCACGCCGATCTTTGCAATCTCCAGAATAGCGGGCTGGAGCGCCCACCGCATGGAGGAGCTGGTAAATGGCGGGAAAATCATCCGTCCGGCTTATAAGTATGTAGGCCATCATGTGCCATATGTGCCGCTGGAAAAGCGCTGATGCTTTGTTGTTACAGGTCACATCTTGATCAAATTTACGTTATTTCTGTCTCTACAGGTGTGACCTGCAACGGCATCCGGCCATTTAAAATCGCTTCGCGATGGGCCGGATGCCCGAATGCTCTATGTTCACACCCATGCCACGCAGCGTCTGCTATCATTAAATTTTTATAAAGCAATTGCATGTTCCGACAGATATTATTAAAATAGACATAAACCATCGGAAAGGAAGCGAATACGCATGGATGCATACGTGAAGCTGGAGCATGTGACGAAGATTTACCGTATGGGCGAGGTGGAGATCCATGCGGTGGATGGTATCGATTTTGAGATTATGAAGGGCGAGTTTGTTGTGATCGTCGGACCGAGCGGCGCGGGGAAGACGACCGTGCTGAATATACTGGGCGGGATGGATTCCGCGAGCAGCGGGAAAATCATCGTGGATGGCAGGGATATCGCGAAGTACAGCCAGAAAAAGCTGACTGGCTACCGAAGAAATGACATCGGATTTGTCTTTCAGTTCTATAACCTGGTGCAGAATCTGACTGCGCTTGAAAATGTGGAGCTGGCGCTGCAGATATGCAGGAATCCGCTGGACGCGGAGAGTGTGCTGAGAGAGGTCGGACTGGAAATGCGCAGGGATAATTTCCCGGCGCAGCTTTCCGGGGGAGAACAGCAGAGAGTATCCATCGCCCGCGCTCTTGCGAAGAATCCCAAGCTTCTGCTCTGTGATGAGCCGACCGGTGCGCTGGATTACCAGACCGGCAAGTCGATACTGAAGCTTTTGCAGGATATGTGCCGGGAGCGGGGCATGACTGTGGTGGTGATCACACATAATTCCGCGATCGCGCCGATGGCTGACCGGGTGATTCGGATTAAGAACGGGCAGGTGGCGGATCTGCATACGAATGAGAATCCGGTATCGGTAGAGGATATTGAGTGGTAGCGGACAAAACCGTCAAGAGAAACGCACATGAAAAAAAGAGCGATAAAGAAGGAATTTCACAGAGAAATAAAAAAGAGCCGGAGTCGCTTTTTGTCCATTATGATGATTGTAGCGCTTGGCGTGGCCTTTTTTTCAGGGATACAATCCTCTGCGCCGGATATGCGCGTCACGGAGGACTCTTATTTTGATGACTCTGATTTAATGGATATCCGCGTGATCGGCACGCTGGGGCTGACAGACGGAGATCTGGAGGCGATTGCCGGGGTAGAGGGCGTAGCCGCGGCAGAGGGCGCTTATATGGAGGACGTATACAGCGGCGGCGGGGAATCTCAGACCGTGCTCCATGTGGAGTCCTTTCCGGATACCATGAACCAGGTCGCCGTGGCGGAGGGCAGTCTCCCGGAAGAGGCGGGGGAATGTTTTCTGGATGCGGCATATGCGGAGGAAATGGGCTATGGTGTAGGAGATACGCTGGAAATCGATGTGGAGGATGAGGACGACAGTATTCTGGTGAGCAGAGCGTACACGATCGCGGGTATTGGATACAGTCCCTGCTATATCGCGAACCAGCGTGGCAGTTCGACGCTTGGGACAGGCACAGTCTCAGGCTTTGTCTTTGTGGCCGCAGAGGAATTTGATACGGACGTCTACAGCGTTGTATACGTACAGGTCGAGGGCGCGAAGGAGGAAATGGCCTATACGGATGCGTATGATGACCTGGTGGAAGAAGTCCTCGAACGGATTGAGGCGATCGAGGATGTGCGGTGTGAGACGCGTTATACCGAGGTAGTCGGGGAAGCGGAAGCAGAGCTTGCGGATGCGCGACAGGAGGTTGAGGACGGGAAACAGGAGCTCGCAGATGCGAAAGCAGAGCTTGCGGACGCGAAGGAAGAGCTTGAGGCGGGGAAAGCGGAAGCAGAGTCTGAGCTGGATGAGGCAGAATCAGAATTGCTGGAAGCGGAAGCAGAGCTTGCGGACGGAAAGCAGGAGCTGGAGGATTCAAAGGCAGAGGTGGAGGACGCAGAGAATGAGGCTGCGGATGGAGAAGCCGAGCTTGACGACAGCGAATCCACGCTTGCGTCTGCGCAGAGTCAGATCGCTGATGCGCTGGACACTTTGAATACGAGCGAGTCCGAATATCAGAGCGCGCTTTCTGAATATGAGAGTGAGGCCGCCGAAGCGGAGGCGGAGCTTGAAGAAGCACAGGAGGAAATAGATTCCGGTTCAGCCAGGGTGAGCGCGGGATGGGCGGAATACCAGGAGGGACTGGAGCAGGTGCTGTCTGCCGAAGAGCAGATTACCACTGCACAGGCGCAGCTGTCTGACGCACAGACTGCGTATGAGCAGGGAGCAGCCGAACTGGAGGAGAGCCAGAACGTCTACGATGAATCTGCGGCGGAGCTGGCTTCCGGCCAGGAGGCAATCGCGGCGGCGAAGGAAGAGCTGGAGGCACAGCAAAGCGCGTATGAGTCCGGCAGGGAGGCATTGGATGCGGCATGGGAATCTTATGATTCTGCTGTGTCCGAGCTTGCCTCCGGGCAGAGTGCTTATGATGCGGCAGCAGAGCAGGTGGAGGCGCTGCGCACAGGCTATAACGAAGCTGCTGCGGCGGTGAGCAGTGCGCAGACAGCCAGTGATGCGGCGGCGGATCAGGTCGCTGTTCTGACATCGGAGATCGCGGCGCTGAATGAAAAAATAGCCGGTCTGGAGTCACTGGGTGAGACTGGAGAGCTTGAGGACGCCAGAGAGAGACTGAGCCAGAAGCAGGCCGAGCTGGAGGAAGCAGACACTCAGGCCGCGGCGCTCTCGCAGGCTCTTTCGGATGCGCAGACGACGGCCTCCGCTTTGCAGAGCCAGCTTGCGTCTGCGGAGAGCGCGCTTTCAGAGCAGAAGGCCGCATTGGATACCTCATCGGCAACGCTCGCCGCGACAAAAGCGGAGCTGGAAGCTCAGGAATCTGCGCTTGACGAAGCAAAGGAGGCTTTCGATACCGAGTCCGCACAGATCGCAGAAAAAGAACAGGATCTGGCGGAAGGGGAGGAACAGCTCGCGGAGGCGAAAATACAGATAGAGGAAGGCCAGAAGGAGCTGGAGGAAACCGCGCTGCAGCTTGCGTCCGCACAGGCAGAGCTTGACGCGCAAAAGCAGGAGGTGTCGGAGGCGTGGGATACGCTGGCGGCGTCAAAGGAGCAGCTGGAAGCATCCGAGTCTGAGCTTGCGTCTGCGCAGGAAGAGGTGGACGACGGCTATGAGGAGCTGGAGAGCGCGGGCGATCAGCTTGCGTCTGCGCGCTCGGAGCTGGATTCCGGCTGGGAAGAATATGAGTCGTCTTTATCGGAATACAATTCCGGCGTAAGCCAGCTTTCGGAAGGACGGCAGCAGCTTTCTGACGCGCGCGGGCAGATCCTGGACGCACTGGATCAGATAGCCGAGGCAGAATCTGAGATTGAGGAAAATGAACAGAAAATCGCGGACGGCTGGGACGATTATGAGGAAGGAAAGGCTGAGGCAGAGCAGGAGGTTGCAGACGCGGAGCAGGAAATCGCGGACGCAGAGCAGGAGATTGCGGATGCGGAGCAGGAAATCGCGGATGCGGAAGCGGAGATCGCAGACGCGGAGGCAGAGCTTTCCGATATCAGCTACCCGGACTGGTATGTATATGACCGCAGCTCACTGCCGGAGAACACCGGATATGGAGAAAACGCGGAGCGTATGACAAATATTGCGCAGGTATTTCCGGTAATCTTTTTCCTTGTCGCGGCGCTGATCAGCCTGACCACAATGACCCGGATGGTGGAGGAGGAGCGCACACAGATCGGCACCCTGAAAGCGCTGGGGTATGGAAAATGGGATATCGCAAAAAAATACCTGAAATATGCGTTCCTCGCAACTCTGTTCGGAAGTGTTTTCGGCATGCTTTTCGGAGAGAAGGTATTTCCGTGGGTTATTATCAGAGCCTATCAGATCGTGTATATATACCAGCCGGCCATTCTTCTGCCGTACAACTGGGGATACGGGCTGGCAGCTTCCGGTATCTCGCTTCTGTGTACGATGGGCGCGGCGCTGTCGGCCTGCTATCGCGCACTGGGAACGGTCCCGGCGGAGCTGATGCGTCCGCCATCGCCCAAACAGGGAAAGCGGGTTCTGCTGGAGCATATCCCGTTTATCTGGAAGCATCTGAGCTTTACCTGGAAGTCGACCGTCCGGAATCTGATGCGATACAAAAAAAGGTTCCTGATGACGGTACTGGGCATAGGAGGCTGTATGGGTCTGCTGCTGGTAGGGTACGGCCTGCAGGATTCCATCGGAGACGTCGGGGAGAAGCAGTACGACGAGCTTCAGACCTATGACGCGATACTGGTTTATGACGATGAAGCGGATGCGGACGACATGGAGGAGCTGGAGCACTCTGTCGTATCGGATGAGAGGATTACCGAATGGAAACGTTTCTATATGCAGAGTATGGATATTGCGGGACAGGATGCGAGTGGAACCGGAAAACAGTGGTCGATCTATCTTTACGTGCCGGAAGATACAGATAATATAGAAGATTTCCTGACCTTCCGCAGCCGCACGGACGGCGAAGAATATACCCTGACGGACGAAGGGGCGATTATCACGGAGAAAATCGCGACAGAGTTCGATCTTTCCATCGGGGATACGCTTTCTCTTGCACTGGATGAAGGCGGTACTGTGGAGATCCCGATTGCGGAAATCTGCGAGAACTATCTGTACCATTATATCTATCTGACGCCGACTCTCTATGAAGCGGTATTTGGAGAAGCGCCGGAATACAACAGCATTTTCTTCTGTACAGAGGACGGACAGGCAAAGGAGAGCCTGGAAACGCTGGAGCAGATTGGAGCGGAGCTTCTTTCCTGCGACGCCGCGCTGAGCATCACCTACACCGAAAACCTGCGGGAGACGATTCAGAACATGCTCGGAGCGCTGGATCTGGTCATCATTGTCCTGATTGTATCAGCCGGTCTGCTTGCCTTTGTTGTGCTCTACAATCTGAACAATATCAATATCAATGAGCGGCTGCGCGAGCTGGCGACGCTGAAGGTGCTTGGATTTTATGACGGCGAGGTATCCGCGTATATTTATCGTGAAAACATTCTTATCACGCTCATAGGCGCCGGGGCGGGATGCCTGATCGGAAAAGTGCTGCACGCATTCATCATTACGACCGTTGAGGTAGACAGCTGTATGTTTGGCCGGACCATTTATACTTCAAGCTACCTCTATGGCACACTGTTTACGTTTGCATTTTCAGTCATTGTGAATCTGGCAATGCATTTCAGGCTGAAAAAGATCGATATGGTTGAATCACTCAAGAGTATAGAATAGTAAGATTTTACTGGACGTGAGTGACAAAAACGTGTATGATAAGACCAGACTATATAAGAACACAGAAGGAGGATTCTTATGTTAGAGGAACTGAAAAAGCAGGTTTATGAAGCGAATATGGAGCTTCCTAAGCGTGGCCTTGTCACCTATACGTGGGGGAATGTCAGCGGCCTGGATCGGGAGACCGGTTATTTCGTGATTAAGCCGAGCGGCGTAGACTATGAGGAGCTGACGCCGGACGATATGGTAGTAGTGGATCTGGATTGCAATAAGATCGAGGGACGCTACAAGCCTTCTTCGGATACGCCGTCGCACGCGGAGCTTTATCGGGCGTTCCCGGAGCTTGGCGGCGTCGTTCATACGCATTCTCCGTGGGCGACGTCCTGGGCGCAGGCAGGCCGCGATATTCCGCTGTATGGCACGACGCACGCGGATTATATGTATGGGCCGATTCCGTGTGCGAGAAGCCTGACACCGGAGGAAATCAAAGAGGCTTATGAGAAGAATACCGGACTTGTGATCGTTGAGACCTTCAAGACCAGAAATATCAATCCGGTCTATGTCCCGGCTGTGCTCTGTGTCAACCACGGCCCGTTTACATGGGGCAAGGACGCGGCGGAGGCGGTACATAACGCAGTTGTTCTTGAAGAAGTAGCGAAGATGGCGTGCCGCACGGAGCTGATCAACCCGCGCGTGACCCCGGCTCCGGACTCGATCAAGGAAAAGCATTTTATGAGAAAACACGGCGCAAACGCCTATTATGGGCAGTTATGAGAAAGGAATAGCAGCTATGACAATTCTTGAGCTTGAAAAGATGGCGAACGAAGTTCGCAAGGGCATTGTGACAGGCGTTCACAGTGCGAAGGCGGGGCATCCGGGCGGATCGCTTTCGTCTGCCGATGTGTTTACGTATCTGTATTTTGAAGAGATGAATATTGATCCCAAGGATCCTAAGAACCCGGACAGAGACCGCTTTGTGCTCTCCAAGGGACATAACGCGCCGGGGTATTATTCCGCGATGGCGCACAGGGGATATTTCCCGGTGGAGGATCTTCTGACCCTGCGTCATACCGGCTCTCATCTGCAGGGGCATCCTTGCATGCAGCATATTCCGGGCATTGACATGTCCTCCGGCTCTCTTGGACAGGGCATTTC
>JAJQIE010000066.1 GCA_021199395.1 Lachnospiraceae bacterium
TTCATAAAAAATTCTGTGAAGAGGCAGCTCTTTACTGGGTTTTATCTCATTATATCTTTTTTCCGATAAATCCACAACAGAAAAATCTTCTTTTTTCAAAGTTCCAAAGCATGTGCCGCTCCCTGTAATATAAAGCTTATCCTCATGGAGAAAACTCAGATTTGCCGATGATCCCGCCGTTTTCCCGCGTTCAAATAAGCTGTGCGCCACCCAGACCGCCTGCTCATATTTTTTTTCCAGACTATCATCCGTCATTTTCATTTTCCTCCTTTGTCATAGCCAGTGCGCGCAGGAAAAAATCCTCCTGCCCAAAATTTCCTGATTTCAGGACAAGCCTTACCTCCGGATCTGCATCCGGCGTCATAACCGGCACGCCCGGAGCAATACTTTTTCCGATCGAATACGACCGATAGCCCAGCTTTCTGGTAATCGCCCCTGAGGTTTCTCCTCCTGCCACGATCACGCGTTTCCTCCCGGCCTGAACAAATCGTTTTGCCAGTTCAGCCTGCACCTGTTCAATCAGAGCCGCAATCCGTTCCTTTCCGTATTTCTGGTTTTCCGCTACAACCGCCGCCTCTTCAGAGCTGAAAAGTAAAATCTCTTCATCGTCCCAGCTCTTCACCTGTTCCCAGAGCGTCTCGACATTTTCCGTCCCATCAAGCAGTCGTGCAGGCTGTATTTTCAGAGATTTTTTCCCGCATTTCTGATAAACGCGAATCTGCCGCAAAGTAGCCTCTGAACAGCTCCCCGCAATCAGTATGGCCGGGGCGGCTACACCCCGGTAAGCAGTCGGCTCCTGTTTTTTCATTTGCTTCGCAAGGAAGGTACACAGGCCTGAGCCTCCGGTAAGCAGCTTCCAGCTCCCAAAGATTTCTACTATGCTCTTCCCGTGCTCCTGGCAGTAAAAATCCGGAACAAAATATGTCCTGTCCTGTTCCCCGCATATACGGTCCACCCATTTGCGTGCCGCTTCAATATCCCCATACCTCTGCGCTTCTACGGTGACTGTTCTTCCTTTCCCCTGCTCCTTCATCAGTTCCCGCAGTCTGCAGTCCCACATGGGCGTAAGCGGATGATCCTTCATGGAGCTCTCCTGCAGAGGAATTCCATTTACGAACAGGCATCCGTCTCTGACGGTTCTTCCATTCACCGGAAGCGCGGGACATAATATGGTTTGTTTCACTTTCAGAAAATCCATCGCAGCATCTGTCACCGGGCCAATGTTCCCTGTTCTCGTACAGTCAAAGGTAGAGCAATATTTTATATAATACAGGCTCGCCCCCTGTCCCTTCAGCCATCGAAGCGCCCTCAGGCTTTCCTCTACCGCCTGCTCCGTCGGAGAGGTTCGGGATTTCAAGGCGATCACAGCCACATCTCCCTCCGCCACTTCCCCATCCTCCGGAATTCCATTATAAAGGACGGTGCTTATCCCCTCCTGAGCAAAAAAAGACGCCCAGTCGCTCGCTCCGGTAAAATCGTCTGCTACACAGCCAATCTGAATCACCTTATTCTTCCTCCTTCCTGTATAATTCTATTTTTTGAAATACACGCAAAAAGATGAACGAACGAGCCCACGCAAACAGCGCAAAACCACATGTCACCCACAATGGCACAAGCCATACCGAAATCGAGCATAAAAAAATCTCTGCAATCCACAATACCAGCAGCAAGAGCGTATACAGAAGGCACTTCATCCCACCCGCAAAGGATATTACGACCAGATTTCGGATCGTAACATCTGTAAAAGCCGCCACAGCAAAATAGTACAAAGCTGTCACCGCAATACAGAATGCCGTCAGCGCGGCAACGCAGCCACACACATAATTCCACGGAAACAGCATTTCTCCGATCGCCTGGAATTCTATAAGGAAGAAAGCTGCAGCCGCCAGGCAGAGCAGCCATCCGGCCAGAGATACTTTCCATCTGCGGCGAATCCCTTCCACATAATTATGAAATACCCGGTCGTCCTTTCTTATCACCCACTGAAATATGGCAAAATACATCCCCTCCACTGCCATCCCGAATGTCACAATCGGCAGGCAGCTAAACAGGAACATAATATTTAATAAAACCACACGCCCGGCTTTATCCATATACTGCATAAATTTACCATCATAGCGAAATATATACATAATTCTCCTCTATGTTTAATAATATTTTACTAAACATATCACATTTTCAACTATACATCAAGCATTATTTTATATATTTTCACCATGACGCCAGGCAAAAACCGCCTCCAATCCGTTATTTTTATGAAAATGATTAAAACAATTGATATTGCGTTTCATGCGTACCTCGCAGCAAATGCGAAGCACTGTCCTGAACGGTTAGGAACTGTCGCGAAATAACATGCCCATATTGTGCCGGATAACGTGTGAAGCACAGACCATAAAAACGTAGGCGCAGCGGGCTGCGTCGAGGCTTTTATGGTCCGCGATTCGCGCGTTAGGCGGTGCAAGATGGGTAAGTAATTTTGCGACAGTTCCTTACAACGATTGTACATTCGCAGCTCCTGCATCAGAAGAAACGTGCGATCTCATCTACTGTTTTGCGCACCCTGGGCCGGGGCTCCTGCGCAGCGTATCCCAGCGCGATCACAGATGCAATTTCCTGTGTCTCATCAATGTCCAGAAGCTCGCGCAGAGCCGCGGCGTCCCGGATTCCCATTACGAGAGTATCCATCCCCATCTCTTTTGCTTTCAGCAGCAGATTCTCATTCTGCAGTCCAAGGTCATACATACCCCAGCCGTTTCCAACCTCATTAGCCGGAGTCCCGTTTTCCCTGTCATAGCCGGACCAGTTCTTCACATAAGATGTGACAATCAGCGCAGCAGCTCCCGCTGCGTTTTTCGCATTAAACGGGGGAAGGCATTTTTCCAGAACCTGAGCTTTTTTCTCCTCCGAATAAACGACGGAATACCGTCCCGTCTGGCTGTTCTTCCAGGATGGCGCCTGCAAAGCTGCCGCGATCAGGGTGCGAAGCTCCTCCTCCGTCACCTTTTTAGACGCATCATAGCAGCGTATACTTCTTCTGTTTTCGATTGCTGTCTGTAATTCCATAATCAGATCTCCTCTCTAAAATGACTCTAATTGAACCGCCCCGATGCAGGCATCGGAGCATCCATCCGGTTTCTCCTGTTAATGCCTCAACTATATCTTCCTGTCAGTTATTTGTCAACATCGTTTGTATCCCCAAAATATGCTGCCACAGAAAGGATAAAATGTGTGATGTTCCGTCACCGTTACGCATCTAAAACTGTCCCGGTTCTATTGACGCAGTTTTAAAAATATTCTACAATCAGTCCAGTGTACCGGCACTGCGAAGTGAAATGGAAAGGGGTAAATGCAGAATGAGTAATGTTGTGATACCGGAAAACTATCGCTCCTGTCTCAACAGCTATGAGACGCAGGAAGCGATTGGCATGATTAAAAACCTGATGCAGCAGAAGCTTTGTATGGCGCTGAAGCTAAAGCGGGTGACCGCTCCGCTGTTTGTAGATCCCGCCACGGGATTGAACGATGATCTGAATGGCGTCGAACGCCCGGTTTCTTTTGAAATTCCGGACGCCGGGATCGAGGTTCAGGTCGTGCACTCTCTCGCAAAGTGGAAAAGGATGGCTCTGTACCGCTATGATTTCCATGTCGGAAACGGTCTGCTCTGTGATATGAACGCAATACGGCGGGACGAGGAGCTGGACAATCTTCACTCCGCCTATGTAGACCAGTGGGACTGGGAAAAGATCATCACCGCAAAGGATCGGAATTATGATTACCTGAAAATGACGGTAAAACGTATTGTCGAATCTATCTGCAATACGCTGGATGAAGTAAAATACCGCTATGAGCAGCTTGATACAGAGCTCTGCCGTGAGATTTCGTTTATCACGTCCCAGGAGCTGGAGAATCTCTATCCGAATCTGGCGCCAAAGGAGCGGGAGAACGCCTATGCCAGAGAGAAAAAGACCATCTTTATCATGCAGATCGGAGATTTGCTGAAATCCGGTCAGCGTCACGATGGGCGTGCGCCGGATTATGACGACTGGAAGCTGAACGGCGACCTGATTTTCTGGCACGAACCTCTCCAATGCGCTCTGGAGGTGTCTTCGATGGGGATCCGGGTAGACGCGAAATCCCTCGATGAGCAGCTCACAAAAGCCGGGTGTGATGACAGGCGAAAGCTTCCCTTCCACCGGATGCTGCTGGAAAATCAGCTTCCGCTGACTATCGGCGGAGGCATTGGCCAGTCCAGGATCTGTATGCTTTTGCTGCAAAAGGCCCATGTCGGGGAGGTACAGGCCGGCATCTGGGACGAAAAGACGCTGGTTGCCTGCCAGAACGCTGGCATTGAAATTTTGTAGTCGTCACACATCTGTAAGCACGAAAGCGGGCTGCCATCCGGCAGCCCGCTTTCACCTGTACTCATCTGTAGTTGTTGTGGAGCCTTAATAGAACCAGTGGTCTCCTATCTGAATGCCTGTCCCGGCGGAAGTGTTGAAATACAGCGCGCCACCCGTCGGATCCTCTCCGCTGATCGCCGCTGACGCCGCGGAATAGCAGGTGCTGGGGACACCATTTGCTATCGCGGAAGCAAGCGAACCGCTTGATGCAGGCGTAAACTGCCCGCTCTGATAAATCACTTCGCTGATCGTGCTGGGGAAAGAAGAACTGTTCACACGATTCATCACGACCGCGCCTACCGCCACCATTCCTTCATAGCTCTGGTTGCCTGCTTCGCAGTAAATCAGCGCTGCCAGAAGTGTAGTGTCGTCTGTGCCGGAGGATGTCGACGCTGCCTCTGTCTCTTCCACAGTGGCCACTGCTGCGGCAGCTTCTGTCTCCGCCGCTTCCGTAGCGGCAGTCTCCGCTTCTGTGGATGCGGTCGTTTCCGCCTCAGTCTCCACCTCGTAGGAAGACGTCACTATATTTCCATTTCCATCGTAATAGGTATCCGTATCCGCGTCATAATAAGCATCGTCGTCCGTAGAAGAGGAGGTAGATTCCGTGGTAGTCGTCTCGGTCGATGCCGCTTCCGTGCTTGCAGCCTCCGTTGACGCTGCTTCCGTGCTCGCCGCCTCAGTTGATGCCGCTTCTGTGCTTGCGGCCTCAGTCGACGCCGCTTCTGTGGCAGCCGCCTCGGTCGATACAGCCTCCGTTGACGCGGTTGTCTGAGCCTCCGTAGCTGCCGTCGTCTCCGTCTGCGTTGACGTTGAAGTCGATGTCGAAGACGGCGTCGTTGAAGCCGCCGGGAGCGCCTCTGTCTGTTCTACATAAGTCTCTGAGGAGGAAGTGTCCTCATATGTATCATACGTCTCAGCAGTCTCCGTCTCATAGACGAGGTCATAAATCTTCTCAAGCTGTACCCGCTCGCCATCCTTTGGCGTAGCCGACTCAAAAAGCATAACGCTTGTCACATCATCACTGGAAACATACGCTGTCGTATCTTCATCATACAAAATCTCAATCCAGTGGCCATAATCATTTACCACCTGAAATACGTCGCCCGTATCCATTGTAGCCTTTACGGTTCCGGCATCAGCATCCGTATAAATATTTACATCATCCCACTCGGCCCGGACGCCCTCCGCTCCGTATACCTCAGCAATCTCCGCTACGTCGTCGCCATAGAGAAGATAGTCATTCATCACATATCCGGTAATACCATTTGAATAAAATTCCGTCCAGGCCTCTCCCCGTTCGATCACCCATACGGCAGTACCTGTGTAAAGATATCCCAGTACCTCGCTCTCTGAATCAGCAGCGCTCCGGATGTTCACGCCAGTCTCTACATACTCGCTGTTCGTTATCGCCACCTGCGACCAGACGCCCTCTTCCTGATAAGGTACGGCAATAAAATCCGCCTCATCCTCTGTCTCAGTCTCTGCGGTTTCCGTCTCTGAACTCTCCGTCTCAGTCTCTGTCTCTGAACTCTCAGTCTCTGTACTTTCCGTCTCTGCAGCAGCCGTCTCCTCCGTCGCAGACTCCGTACCCGCTTCGGCTGACTCCTCCGCCAGCGCCACAGCCCCTCCCAATGGCGTGACACTCATAACAGCCGCCATACCCGCGGCAATCCACACTGTCCTTTTCCTCATTTAATATCCCCCCAACTCTTGCTACATTTTTATTAAAAATTATTACATATTTGTTAAATCTCAATTACAGGGGTATTGTAATATGTTTCATCCTATTTGTCAATGCCTTTTTTCTCATTTCCCGAACAAATCTGCAAAAGACTGTCACACCGCTCCGGCTCAGAGCGTGGGAAGCTGCATCATCAGCTCCTCAAAGCACACGCCGTCTGTCGGCGGCAGATCCATTTCAATGGACTTCTGGATACATCTTTTCACAAAGCAGGAGGCTCTGCGAACGGATTTCTGAAAATCAATCCCGTTCACCGCATCCGCCGTAATAATAGCCGCGAATACATCCCCCGTGCCGCAGCGCTGCGTCCCCAGCCTGTGAGTCCGCACAAACCTGGGCTCTTTTCCCTTCTCACAGCAAAGATTGGCAATATATCCTCCCTGAGGAATCCCTGTAATCACCACTTTATCCGGTCCCATCTCATTCAGACTTTCCGCCAGAGAAATCACATGCGACAGCTTCCATTTGCCTTCATGCCAGGCATTGTCTGTCAGAATACAGGCCTCCGTCAGATTTGGCGTCAGAATATCCGCACGGCAAACCAGTTTTTTCATTTCACGGCACATTTCGGGCGTATAAGTCGAATAAGCTTCTCCCTGATCCCCCATTACCGGATCTACGACCACGACCGTATCCTCCGACACAAAATCATCGAGAAACCGCAGAACGATCCGAATCTGCTCCTCTGAACCGAGAAAGCCGGTACTGATTCCCTGAAAAGAAAGCTTCAGCTTTTTCCATTCGTCGATATAAGGCTGCATCCGCGCCGTATAATCGTCAAAATAACAGCTCTCATATCCGGTATGGTTGGAAAAAATCGAAGTGGGGATCGGGCAGCACTGAAGCTTCATCGCAGAGATAATCGGAATCGAAACAGTCAGTGAGCAGCGTCCAAAGCCGGTGAGGTCATTAATCACAGCGATTTTCTTCTGGCGGTTATGATTTGATACCATTTAATATCCTTCCTTCCCGAAGCAGCCGCGCAATGCGCAGGATTTCAGACCGCGAATGCGCACCAGATAGCTTGTCACCAGAATGACGTCCGCTCCCATCCATGCCAGCACCTCCGCGTAAAAAATACCGTTTTCCCCGATCAGTCCGGGCAGCAGGATCGCGGTCCCCGTGCGCAT
Source organism: Lachnospiraceae bacterium (assembly GCA_021199395.1). Taxonomy (GTDB): domain Bacteria; phylum Bacillota; class Clostridia; order Lachnospirales; family Lachnospiraceae; genus Choladousia. The sequence goes on from JAJQIE010000066.1 coordinate 7,272, forward strand.
GACAAACTCCGCAATGCCGGAAACCATGGGGAGAACAGTGTCCCCCATCCCCTGAAGAGCCGATCTTGTTACATGAAGGACATATAAAACCGGAAGGCAGACGCTCATCACAGAAAGATAATGGTAAGCGACATCCAGTGCGGCCGTCACTTCCTCCGGGGTACCGGATATAAACAGACCCAGAATCATTCTTCCGGCCAGCAGCATGGCGACGCCGATCGCCACAGATGTCGCTATCGCCGCAGCCACCGCGGCGCGCATTCCTCTGCTGATCCGCTCCACCTTTCCCGCGCCCAGGTTCTGTCCCACATAAGTCACCATCGCATAGCCAAAAGAGGTCGCGGCGATCTCCAGCAGACCATACAGCTTATTCGTCGCGGTAAAGCCCGCGATAAACAGCACGCCGAACCCGTTCACCACAAACTGAACAATCATGCCGCCCACCGCGATAATGGCGTTCTGGAATGCCATAGGCAGCCCAAGCTTCATAAGAAGCAGGCAAAGCGAACCGTTTATCCGAAAATCCTTCCGGGTGAGGGTCATAAACGCAATACGGCGGACAGCCTGCAGGCAGAAAAGCCCCGAACAGGCCTGAGCGATGATGGTCGCGGCCGCGGCGCCCCCGATCCCCCAGCCAAATACAAGCACAAATAAAAGGTCAAGCGCTACATTGACGCCGGCGGCAACCACCATCGCATACAATGGTGTCCTGCCATCTCCCAGCGCGCGCAAAACAGACGCCAGGACATTGTATGCCATCACGACCGGGATACCGGCAAACACAATCCGCAGATACAACAGCGCACTCTGAAGCACAGCGTCCGGCGTCTGCAAAAGCACCAGCAGGGGCTTTGCCAGCAGCTGCGCCCCAAGAAGCAGTCCCAGTGCCGACGCAGCTGCAAGGACAACTGCGCCTGCCACAGTTTCTCTCAGTCCCTCATAATTTTTCGCCCCAAAGTCCTGTGCCATTTTAATCGAAAAGCCCTGGGCAAAGCCCTGAATAATACCGAGGATCATCCAGTTTGTCCAGTCCGCCGCGCCAAGCGCCGCCAGCGCGTTCACCCCAAGCGCCTGCCCCACGACCATCGTATCCACAAGCGTATAGAGCTGCTGAAACGCGTTTCCCGCCATCAGCGGAAGCGCAAAAAAGAAAATCAGTTTCAGAGGCTTCCCCTCTGTCATATTCTGTACACGCGATGCCGTTTTCATATGCTCCTCCATAAGCACATACAGCTATATATACCTGTTTTCTGTTTTCTGTTTCCTGCCTGCACAGCGCCCTGTTACACACTCTCCACAAATCTCATAAACGCCGCCTGTCCCTCCGGTGTGCGCTTATAGACCCCGGCATGCTCCAGCACCCTGCCAAACACGAGCCCTACCTCATCCTCGATGAGCTTATCTATCGAATCCGCCGAAAAGCAGATCCTCTCTCCGTCCGCTTCCGAAACCCTGTCACTGTCCCGATATTTCTGTTTCAGCTCTTCCACCCAGTCCGCGTGCTTTGACAGTTCCTCATCCCCGGAGATATCTCTGCCCTCGACCATCGCCGCTTTCAGATGCTCCAGCTCATCCTTCAGCCTGGCGGGGAGCACCGCAAGCCCCATAACCTCAATCAGACCGATGTTTTCCTTTTTAATGTGGTGCAGCTCCGCATGGGGATGAAATACGCCGAGCGGATGCTCGTCCGTCGTAATATTATTTCTGAGGACAATATCCAGTTCAAATTTACCATCTCGCATTCTCGCGATCGGCGTGATCGTATTGTGCGGCTCCCAGGCTTCCTCACCACCTGCGCCATTCCCATCCGCCCTGGTCTTTGCAAAAATAAACGCCGCCTCATCGGTGTATCCGCGCCACGCGTTCAGAATTTTATCCGCCAGGTCAATCAGGCGCGCTTTCTGCCCGCTGCGTATCCGAATAACAGACATCGGCCATTTCACAATCCCGGCTTCCACATCCTCGTAACCGGCAAAGGTGACTGCCCGCTCCACCGGAGCTTTTGCCATCGCAAACTCATAGCAGCCGCCCTGAAAATGGTCATGGCTCAGGATCGAACCGCCGACAATCGGCAGATCCGCGTTTGAGCCGACAAAATAATGCGGAAACTGCGTCACAAAATCCAGCAGCTTTTCAAAGGTTGCCCGTTCTATTTTCATCGGCACATGCTTTCTGTTGAACACAATACAGTGCTCATTGTAATAGACATACGGAGAATACTGGAATCCCCACTCGCTGCCATTGATCGTCACCGGGATGATGCGATGGTTCTGGCGCGCGGGATGATTCAGCCGCCCCGCATAGCCCTCGTTCTCCATGCAGAGCTGACATTTCGGATAAGCGGACTGCTTCGCGTTCCTCGCCGCCGCGATTGCTTTCGGATCCTTTTCCGGCTTGGACAGATTGATCGTGATATCCAGATCGCCATACTCGGTCGAAGCGACCCACTTTTTATCCCGCGCAATCCGATAGCGGCGGATATAATCCGTGTCCTGGCTGAATTTATAATAAAAATCCGTTGCCCTCCTGGGCGCCTCCTGATACAGCTCCCGAAAGGTTCGAATCACATTTGACGGACGATCCACAAGCAGGTTCATCACTTCCGTATCAAACAGATCGCGGTAGCCGACCGTATTTTCCTCCAGAATCCCGTTTTCATACGCGTAATCGCAGATTTCGCCAAGTATCACAGGAAGCTCTAATACCATCTCCGCAGCATTTCCCTTCGCGCAGGCCTCCAGAATTTCCGTCTCCGCAGCCTCATCCAGCGCGTCAATTTTCAGCAGATCCAGAACCCGGTTGGCCGTATAGATTGCATCCTCCGCTTCAATCAAACCGGTTTCCAGACCATATTGCACCAATTTTGCTATGTCTTTCTGTATCATTTTCATACTATAAGCAGCCTTTCTCTCATAATCGTGTCATAAAATGTGCTGTTTCTATTTACTTCATTTATTTCAAATACATCTACATTCTTAATTAAATACTCAAACTTCCCATATCAAAAATGGGAGCGTTCCTTGAAAACTCAATACTTTA
>JAJQIE010000203.1 GCA_021199395.1 Lachnospiraceae bacterium
CTCGTGGACGACCTCACGGCACGCCAGGATTGCCTGCCCTGTCCCCCAGGGTTTTATCCTGCCCTGCGGAACCGTATAGCCATCTGGCAGATCATCCAGCTCCTGAAACGCGTATTCAACCGATATTCGCTTCGCAATCCGATCGCCTATAATCTCACGAAAGTCCTGTTCCATAGAGTGTCGGATGACAAAAACTACCTTGTTAAACCCGGCTTCGATTGCGTCATAAATGGAATAATCCATGATAATTTCGCCATTCGGGCCAAACGCAGTCAGCTGCTTCACACCACCGCCGCCAAAACGGCTTCCGATTCCGGCCGCCATGGTTACAAGTGTCGTGTTTATCATATGCGAATCTCTCCCTTATTTCAATATCAAAGGCAAATACAACATGATTTTATGTATATAGGAAAGCGCAGTGCGCTTTCCTATATACATAAAATCACACCAGCCGGAGCGTGTTCCCGGGATTGTCCAAGTGAGACCGGACACCTCCGATACGCCCCGCTATGACGCGGGGCATACTCTTCCCAGAACTGGTGTGGTTATCATATTTATGTCGGGTAAGCCTTGTTTTCCTCATCCGCCAGGGTCGGATCAATCTTCTGCTCCTGCGCCTGTCTGTACTTGAAGAAATCGATCGCTACCTGAGGGAACAGTGCATAGGTCAGTACATCTTCTTCCTGCTCAGACCATTCCGCAATCTCACCGCGAAGGGTATCCAGCTCGTCCGGAATCAGATCTGCCGGACGGCAGGTGATGACCTCTGCGTCACCAATGCACTTCTTCTGTACTTCCTCATTGAACGGCTTCACAGTAGCGCCATATTTTCCGCTCAGGATGTCCTTTGTCTCCTTCGTCACCATCTTGTAGCGCTCGCCACCTACGATATTCATCACAGCCTGCGTGCCGACAATCTGTGAGGACGGTGTCACGAGCGGCGGCTCACCGAGATCCTTACGCACCTTAGGAACCTCCTCAAGCACTTCGTAATACTTATCCTCCGCATGCATATCCTTGAGCTGAGAAGTCAGGTTCGAGAGCATTCCGCCCGGTACCTGATACAGCAGAGTCTTGATATTTACGCCCATATTCTTGGGGTTCAGCAAGCCACTCTCAAGCGCCTGATCGCGAAGCGGACGGAAGTAGTCGGCAATCTCATCCAGAAGCTGGCTGTCGAATCCGGTATCGTACGGCGTACCCTTGAAGGTCTCTACCATTACCTCTGTCGCCGGCTGGGAAGTACCCAGAGCAAACGGAGACATAGCTGTATCAATCACATCAACGCCAGCCTCTACCGCTTTCATATAGGTCATAGAAGCAACGCCTGAGGTATAATGGGTATGCAGCTGGATCGGAATCTTTACAGTTTCCTTCAGTGCTGTGATCAGTTCGGTCGCCTGATACGGCAGAAGCAGCCCCGCCATATCCTTAATGCAGATCGAATCCGCACCCATCTCTTCAATCTTCTTTGCCAGATCAACCCAGTATTCCAAAGTATACGCGCTGCCCAGCGTATAGGACATAGCCACCTGCGCATGCACCTTTTCTTTGTTTGCAGCCGTTACAGCTGTCTGCAGGTTACGCATATCATTTAAGCAGTCAAAAATACGGATGATATCAATGCCGTTTGCAGCGGATTTCTGTACAAAATACTCCACCACATCATCCGCGTACGGACGATAGCCCAAGATGTTCTGTCCACGAAACAGCATCTGCAGCTTCGTATTCTTAAATCCATCGCGCAGCTTGCGCAGCCTCTCCCACGGATCTTCCTTCAGGAAACGCAGAGAAGCGTCAAACGTAGCGCCGCCCCAGCACTCTACCGAATGATATCCGACCTTGTCGAGCTTCTCTACAATAGGAAGCATCTGGTCTGTTGACATTCTGGTCGCGATCAGAGACTGATGCGCGTCACGCAGGATCGTCTCTGTAATTTTAATAGGTTTTGCACCTTTATTTGCTTTTTTTGCTTTATCAGCCATTATAGTCCTCCTTATCATATCCCGCACAGCATTCTGTGCGGGACACAGGCTGTATCCTGATTTTTTGAAAAAGCGTAGCTGTTCACCAGCCTTACAGTTAAAGGCTTTATTCCTCGCTTTGCGCGGTATGCCATCCGGCGAGGATCAAATCCGTTTAACATCCGCGCTGCTACTTCACGCCATAGATTGCCATGAATGTACCGGCCGCCACGGCAGTACCGATTACACCGGCCACATTCGGTCCCATCGCGTGCATCAGCAGGAAGTTTGTCGGATCCTCCTCCGCGCCGACCTTCTGCGACACACGCGCAGCCATAGGCACGGCGGATACGCCGGCAGAGCCGATCAGCGGATTGATTCTGCCGTGCGTCAGCTTACACATGAGCTTACCGAGCAATACGCCCGCGGCAGTACCGATCGCAAACGCCAGCAGACCGAGAATAACGATTTTGATCGTATCCATGTTCAAAAACGCTTCCGCACTGGTCGTAGCGCCAACGGATGTACCAAGAAGGATAACTACGATATACATCATCGCGTTGGCAGCAGTCTCCTGCAGCTGCTTCGTCACACCGCACTCACGGAAAAGGTTACCAAGCATCAGCATACCTACCAGCGGAGCGGTTGTCGGGAGAAGCAGGCACACAACGATCGTGATGATAATCGGGAACAGTATCTTCTCAAGCTTCGATACCGGACGGAGCTGCTCCATTTTGATGGAACGTTCTTCCTTTGTTGTCAGCGCCTTCATAATCGGAGGCTGAATAATCGGAACGAGAGACATATAGGTATATGCCGCCACAGCGATCGACCCCATCAGCTCAGTCTGCCCCAGCTTGCCTGCCAGGAAGATAGACGTCGGGCCGTCCGCGCCGCCGATGATGGAGATCGCAGCCGCTGCTTTTCCGTTAAAGCCAAGGAAAATCGCAAAGAAGTATGCGGCGTAAATACCGATCTGTGCCGCCGCGCCAAGCAGAAAGCTGATCGGATTCGCAATCAGGGGAGCGAAATCCGTCATCGCGCCGACGCCCATGAAGATCAGTGACGGCAGGATACTCCATTCATCCAGCGTATAGAAATAATATAGAAGCCCGCCCGCATGCTCTACTCCGGCCGCATCCGTATACGGTGCCGACATGATATCCGGATAGATATTTACCAGCAGCATGCCAAATGCGATTGGAACGAGAAGCAGAGGCTCAAAGTCATGTCCGATTGCCAGATACAGGAAAAAAAGCGCTACAATGATCATCGCGTAATTGCCGACGGTCAGATTCATAAACGCTGTCTGTTCCCACAAATTGGACAACGTATTTACAACATAGGTCATTTTATTACCTCCCAGTTCTATATCCTGCGTCCCTATCTGCGCAGGACTCAGGCTATGTTGATCAGTTCAGGGAAGCCAGAACATCTCCGTTCTCTACTGACTGGCCTACCGTTACATCCATGCTCGCCACTGTACCGTCCTGCGGAGCTACAACCGGAATCTCCATCTTCATAGCCTCCAGAATAATAAGGTTCTGTCCCTTTGTCACAGCGTCGCCAACCTTCGCCTCCAGGCTGAGTACCTTACCCGGTACGGAAGCCGCTACCTTTACAGCGCCTGCCGCGCCGCCCGCTGCCGGAGCCGCCTTAGGTGCCGCCGGTGCTGCCTTAGGTGCCGGAGCTGCCGCTTTCGGAGCCGCCGGTACTGCCGCAGCGCCCGATCCCTCTTCTACTGTTACATCATATACATTTCCGTTTACTGTAATGGTATAAGTCTTCATGATTGTCCTCCCGTATTCAGGCTCTGCGCCAGTTTCTATTATTTACTTTTCTAATTGATCGAACGACATACGCGTCGCCGCTATTTACTGAGGAATCCTCCTCACGCGCCGCCGCGATGGCCGCCGTGATTACCGCGATGAGCTCCAGGTCATCCGCCGGATTCACTTCCTCCTCTGCAGCAGGTGCCGCCGGTTTAAACGCAGCAGGCTTAGGTGCCGGTTCCGGCTCCTTATCCTTTTTCCTCGCTTCGAGCGCCTCCGGAATATAGTGAATCTTGCTGATTACAAAGCTCAGAAACGCCAGCATAAGGAACACGATACAAATGCCCATCAGCGTGTTCATCGCCGCTTTCTGCAGCATCACGCCCAGCGTATAATCCACATCCCATGACAGGCCCGAAATCGACATCATATACTGACCATAGGTCGATGAGTAGGTGTATTCATAGTCCAGCGTCACGGTAACTGTGCCGCCCTTGCCGACTCCATCATAATCAGCCGTAGCCATAATGGAGCCGCCATAGCCGTCCGCCGTCATCTCCGTACCCTGAATCGCTGTCACTCCGACATAATTGCCAAGCTCTGACTTTACCGTATTCCAGTTGTACGCGATCAGGGCAGTCACCTCGTCGTCGCTCTCTATATAGGACTCCACCTGCTCGTCCGTCCACGCGTCAACCTGTGTCAGATAATTTGCGATCAGCTCCGAGTAATACTCCTCGGCGGTCATCTCTTCAGTCTCAGCTTCCGCCGTATCTTCGGCCTCCTCATCCTCTGCCGTTGATTCAGCTTCCACAGCGTCCCCGGATTCCGCCCCGGCGGCCTCATCCGCAGTCTCAGCTTCCGCCGCTTCTGTCGCCTGTCCCGCCGCATCCGTCTCTTCTTCCGCGTACACGCCCATGGAAAAAGCAGAAACAGTAAGCCCAAGCGCAAGCATTATCGCTTTTAATCTATGTTTCATCAGTTTCACCTCGCTTATACTGTTCCGTGTTTTCTGGACGGGCTATCCTCTCTCTTTGTATACAGCATCTCGAATGCGCCGATCACATATTTTCTCGTGTCCTCCGCCTCGATGATATTGTCTACATAGCCTCTCTATGCAGCAGAGAGTGCACTGGACTGCAGGGAAGCATATTCCGCTGCCTTTTCATTGATTACCTTGCTGTCTTCGCCCGCATACATGATCTTGGAGGCAAGCTGCGCATCCATCATGCCGATCTGCGCATCCTTCCACGCAAACGTCATGTCCGCGCCGATGCCCTTGCTGTTCATCACAACATAGGCGCTGCCAAATGCCTTTCCGATAATCACATTTACCTTAGGCACGGTCGCACTCGCAAACGCCGCTGTCAGCTTTGCCGCTGCCTTCGCCATTTTCTTCTCGGAACACTTGCTCGCCTTAAGTCCGGTCGCGTTCGTCAGCGTAAGCACAGGAATCTCAAACGCATCGCAGAACGATACGAACTCCGCCGCCTTTTCCGCTCCGCGCGCGCTGATCACGCTCTCAAAGGTCTCCACGAGCTCTCCTTCTTCATTGTATATCTCAGAACGGTTTGCCACAGCCCCCACTGTCGTACCATTAAGTCGAAGGAACCCTGTCACCATATCCGGCGCATAAGCCTCTTTCAATTCAACAAAGCTGCCATTATCCGCAATATTCGAAAGCAGAATCGAGGTGTCCCCGGCCGCATTCGCAAGATCCGCGCAGGCGCGGTTCAGCTCGTCCGTACACTCCTCATAGGAGAGATCATCCTCATTGTTCGCAGGAAGCATACATACCAGCGCACGGATATTGTTCAGAATCTCGTCCTCCGTACCGACAAAATCGACCAGGCCGGTCTCCTCACTCTGGAACGCCGCGGAAGAGGTGTCGCACTTCTCTTTAGTGTTGCCAGGAAGCGCATTCGGAGAATTCACAAATAGCTCGGCCTTTGTTCCCTCCATAAAAGTAAAATCCGTCAGTCCGGGAATCAGCGCCATACCGCCGCCGCATCGTCCGAATACCGCTGTAATCTGGGGAATCACACCGGAAGCAAGCGCCTGCTTCTGATAGATCTCTCCGAAAGCATTCAGAGCGTCCGTCGCCTCCTGGAGACGAAGTCCCGCGCTGTCGAGGAGTCCGATCACCGGAGCGCCGGTCTTAATCGCCAGATCGTACAGTCCCGCGATCTTCTTTGCGTGCATCTCCCCAATCGATCCGCCCAAAACGGATGCATCCTGGCTGTATACGTACACCAGATGTCCGTCAATCACACCATAGCCAGTGACCACGCCATCTCCGGGAGTCTCTGTCTGAGGCATGTTGAAATCAGTATTTCTGGCTGTCACATACCCGCCAATCTCTACAAAACTGTTATCGTCAAGCAAAGAAGCGATTCGTTTGCCTGCTGAGTTTTGTGCTGTAATACTCATTATTCAGCCCTCCATTTGTAAAAAAATTGTATATTGTATCAGATCCCCAATTACACCTAGTCTATATTAGCGTGTTTCGTCAAAAAATGCAAGTATTTTGTCATAAAATCGTCCCGCCCCCGGCGACATAATCCCCATCATAAAATACGACCGCCTGCCCCGGCGTAACTGCGCGGACAGGGGCGTCAAAAACCACCTCCGCCACATCCTCTGAAACGCGTCGGACAATCGCAGGCGCTCCGGCATGATTGTAACGGATCTTCGCGGTCACGCGCATCTCATCCGGTATGTCCCGGACACTCATGAAATTCAGGTGATTGCAGGTCAGGCGATCGGTAAACACTTCCTGCGCCTCACCGATCACCACTTCATTCGTCTCCGGCCGGATCTCCGTCACAAAGACCGGATGTCCCATGGAAAGATTCAGTCCTTTCCGCTGCCCGATCGTATAATGTGTAATGCCCTTATGTGTTCCGAGCACCTGTCCGTCTGCGGTCACGAAATTACCGGTCGGAATGGTCCGCCCGCTGTTCTTTTCTATAAAACCGGCGTAATCCCGATCCGGAACAAAGCAGATTTCCTGACTGTCCGGCTTGTGCGCAACCGGAAGTCCGATCTGCTCCGCTATCCTGCGAATCTGCGGCTTCTCATATTCCCCGACCGGCATCAGAGTGCGGGCAAGCTGCTCCTGCGTCAGATTATAAAGCGCATAGGTCTGATCCTTCGCGGCAGTCGCGGAACGCCGGATCGCGTACCGTCCATTTTCCAGCTTTTCCACGCGCGCATAATGCCCGGTTGCAATAAAATCAGCGCCGATCATAAGACTCCGATTTAAGAGAGATTCCCACTTTACATAACGGTTGCAGGCAATACAGGGGTTCGGCGTGCGCCCCGCCAGGTATTCTTCCATAAAATAATGGATTACCTTCTCCTTAAATTCGTCCCGAAAATTCATGACATAATGTGGAATTTCCAGCATCTGCGCCACACGGGCGGCGTCTTCCGCAGCACTCATGCCGCAGCAGCCGCCGTTTGCGCTGATCTCCTCCTCCGGCTCCTTCTGCCAGATCTGCATGGTCACGCCTGTCACCTCATAGCCGGCCTCCTTTAGCAGATAAGCCGCCACAGAGGAATCCACGCCGCCGGACATGCCGACGACCACCTTTTTTTTACTCATATGCTCTCCATCTCACGCCGCATAGAGTGCGGCGCTCTTTTATCCTTTCCCGACCGTTCCATCGTTCAGACTTCAGCCACAGTAAGCGTTCGTTTTCCCCGCGCCATTTATGGATGTGCGCAAAGTAAAATGACTAATGTCATTTACTATACTTCAGGACGACCGCCTGCGGCAGAAGTCCTCATACTGCGGCGACATACTGCGCAGCCGCGCCACAATCCTTTTTATCGTCTCAACAGTCGTCGCAATTTCCTCCCCGGTCGTTTCCGCGCTCAGTGTCAGGCGCAGGGAGCCATGCGCGATCTCATCCGGCAGGCCGAGGGCAAGCAGCACATGCGAAGGATCCAATGAGCCGGAGGTACAGGCGGAACCGCTGGAAGCACAGATTCCTTCCATGTCCAGCATGATCAGCAGGGATTCTCCTTCTACAAACTGAAAGCTGAAATTCGCATTGTTCGGCAGGCGTCTGGTTCGATGCCCATTCAGCCTGGAATAAGGTATTTCCTTCAGAATCCGGTCGATCAGCTCATTTCGCAGCCGTGTCTCATAAGCAGCGCGTTTTTCCATTGTCTCTGCCGCCTCCGCGGCAGCCTGCCCAAATCCTGCAATACCCGGAACATTTTCCGTACCTGCCCGGCGCTTGCGCTCCTGCGCGCCCCCGTGAATGAAAGATCGTATCCGGACATCCCTGCGGATATACAAAAAGCCGACGCCCTTGGGACCATTCAGCTTATGCGCGCTGGCGCTGAGCATGGCAATGTTCAGATCATCCACCCGGATCGGTTTCTGCCCATAAGCCTGCACCGCATCCGTATGAAACAGAATCCCATGCTTTTTCGCAATCGCGCCAATCTCCCGAATCGGCTGGATGGTTCCGATCTCATTGTTCGCAAACATTACAGAAATCAGAATCGTTTCCGGACGGATTGCCTGCTCCAGCTCCTCTGTCTTTACCAGACCATTCTCATCTACATTTATATAGGTAACCGCAAATCCCTGCTTCTGCAAATACTCACAGGTATGCAGGATAGCGTGATGCTCAATTTTTGTTGTGATAATATGGTTTCCCTTCTCACGCAGCGCCTCCGCCGTCGCCTTGAGCGCCCAGTTGTCCGACTCGGAGCCGCCCGCGGTAAAATAGATTTCCTCCGGCTTCGCCCCAAGGGTAGAAGCAATCACCTCCCGGCTTTTACTGACGGCTTCCCGGCTTTTCACCCCGATGCTGTAAATACCGGACGCATTGCCATAATATTCGCTAAAATACGGAAGCATCGCCTCCACAACAGACGGCGAGGTCTTTGTAGTCGCCGCATTATCCAGATAAATAAGCTTTCCCATTGTTTTTCTCCCTCAATAAACCTGATTTGCCGGTACCGACAATTTCCCGGAGAATATACCGTTAAAGATATCATCCGTATTTTTTCATGTCAAGACAGGTTCACGCATATATTCTAAAAAAAGCCAATAAGGATACCTTTATGAATACAAAACCGGGTATGAAACATTATTTAATCAGGGGAACCCTTCTGCTGACCCTTATGGGAGCGCTGACCAGAACAGCAGGCTTTTTTTATAAAATATTCCTCTCAAGAACCATCGGTGCATCAGAAATCGGATTATATCAAATCGCAATGCCTGTTTTTTCTTTCTGTACCGCCCTGTGCGGCGGCGGCGTACAGACAACCATATCCCGCTTTGTGGCTGAATACCGTGCAAAAGAAGAGAACCGCAGCGCGAAAAAAATACTTGTCGCGGGATTGCTTCTGTCCGTTTCCCTTTCCTTCTTATGCGCTGTGTCCCTGTACCTGAGCGCCCCACTTGTCGCACAGCGTTTTCTTCTCGAAAAAAACGCTGCGCCCCTTTTGAAAATCATGGCCTTTTCACTGCCCTTCTGCATGATACACGGCTGTATCTGCGGATATTTTATGGGGGAAAAACAGGTCGTCCCACCCGCGCTGTCACAGCTTGTTGAGCAGATGCTCCGCATTACCTTCGTAATACTTGTATATGTCCTGCTCACCAGACAGGGACAGCAGCCGGACGCCAGGATCATGGCATTCGGACAGCTGGCGGGGGAAGCGGCCGCAGCCATTTACTGTGCAATCTGTATGTATGCTTTCTCCGGCAAAAAAACCATGCAGACCATTCTCTGCAGGAGCCGGATACAGAGCAGTCAAAAATCCATCCTGCATTTTGCCCGGCAATTGCTTCCTGTTTCTTTTCCGCTCGGCCTCAACCGTATGCTGATGTGCGTCCTTCAGGCAATCGAAGCGGCCCTGCTCCCGCAAATGCTTCAGCGCTCCGGCCTCGCATCAGTAGAGGCGCTTTCTGTCTACGGTCCCTTTACCGGAATGGCTCTGCCGGTGATTTATTTCCCGACCGCGGTTACATCCGCATTTGGAATGCTTCTGCTGCCGACAGTCTCCGAAGCGAATGCGCTTCACCGCAGGAAAAGGCTTGGCGATACTGTCACCGCCAGCTTCATGGGCAGCCTGCTGCTTGGCAGCTTTTTCCTGGGCGCGTTCCTGCTTGCCGGGGAAGCGCTCGGCAATATGGTTTTTCACAGCCGTCTGGCCGGTATTTATATCCGATATCTCGCTTTTTGCTGTCCGCTGATTTACATAAACACTACTATGATA
>JAJQIE010000163.1 GCA_021199395.1 Lachnospiraceae bacterium
ATGGTGGTGCAAATGAGAAAGCCTAAACCAATTTACTGTGCGGGCTACGGGCCCATAAACGAATCGGTCTTTGCCGTTACAGTCAGTATAGTCAATAACAGCAAAAAATCAATACCATGCTGGTTGCCCTGTTTCATTTATGTTGGTGCCACGCAGGGCGGGGCATGGGGCTTTACTGTAAAAGCCTTTCTTGATTTGATATTTTTTACCGTCTTATGTGACTCTGTCAGGTTTAAAATCACCTGATTTCTTTCAAGCATGGTTCCCCACGCGGCGTTCATGACATTAACGCTTCCATCCTCATTATAGGTTGCAATCATCAGCACCGGCATCGGAAAGATCGCTTCCGTAGTCTTTATATCTTTTCTCATTTCGATAAACCTCCTGAATTTTTTCTGATTGCCCTTTGGCTGCACCTATGCTATCATAGCGTCAGATTTAAAACAAGTACCAACTTTTATGTCAGGTACTTACCTGGGGGTAAGTGTGATGAAAAATATAGAAACCGCAAACTTTGAAGATACCGGATATTGCTATACCCTGTCTCTTATTTCCGGCAAATATAAGCCGATTATCCTTTACTGCCTGATGGAATACGAGCCGGTGCGCTTTAACCAGATGCGGAGATATCTGAAAAACGTGGCGGATAAAACGCTAAGCCAAAATCTCAAAGAACTGGAGGCTGACGATCTGATCATTCGCCATGAATACCCGCAAATCCCTCCGAAGGTAGAGTATACACTCACGGAAAGAGGGCCTTCGCTGGTTCGCGTGTTGGATAAACTGTGCGATTGGGGAAATGAAAACCGAAGACACGAAAAGTAGTGCCGAATGTTCTATGCAATTCTTACTGCAAGCTGCACTTAATTTCTATCATGCAGCTTACGGTATTTGTTTTCACAGCCGGTCATAAATACACTCTCAGAATAAGAAAATCAATCGGGCTGGCCTTTCAGCATTTTCAGCTTCCGCATATAACCGATGCTGTCTGCACAGCCCTGAAAATAAATCTTCTCGCTTTCCCGTTTTCTTTTATCATACAAAAAAGGAACCTGGATTGCAGTTCCTTTTTTCATTAAGGTTTCTTTTTTACAGCAGCTTATTTCGCTCTGGCACCAGACCGCGCGGGAGAAAATCAGCCCTTTACCGCGCCCAGCGCCACACCCTTCGTGATGTATTTGTTCAGGAATATATACACGAGCAGCGCAGGAGCCGCCGAAAGCGCCATGACCGCGAACTGCACCGCATAATTGGACGAGTACTGTCCGGTAAATTCCAGGATGCAAAACGGAAGTGTTTTCCACTTGTCGCTGCTTAAATAGGTCGTCGCCATCATGAACTCATTCCAGTTGTTCAGGTAGGTCATGATCACCACGGTGGAGATGGAAGGCCGCAGCAGCGGCATAATGATCGTAAAGACGACGCGGTATACGCCGCAGCCGTCAATCAGAGCCGCCTCCTCCAGTTCCTTCGGCACGGAAGCCATAAAGCCCGACGTCAGGAAATAGCCCTGCGGCAGGGAAAACGCGACATAGGGAATCAAAAGAGCCCAGATTGTATCCGTCAGCTTCAGCCGGTCATAGATCACATAGTTGGGCAACAACGTCGCATGAATCGGTATCATCATTCCCATCACCATGATCACTGCTACCACATTCTTCAGCTTCCAGTGCATACGTGTACAGGCAAACGAAGCCATGATCGAGATAAGAACGACCAGAACGACCGCCAGGGTATTGATCAGCAGGCTGTTCCCGAGGTAATGCAGGAAATGGCCGTCGCGGAACGCCAGTATGTAATTCTTCCACTGAATCTCTTCCGGCCAGACCAGGATCCCGCTGGTAAAGAGTTCATTGCTTTTGCAGAGAGAAAAGTCGATCAGCCAGATCAGCGGAAACAGCTGGACAAACGCGATCACTGAAAATACGAGGATCCAGATCCTTCTTTTGGTCCGGGAATGTTTCGATAAAACACTGTTCACTTTTTACACCTCCTGTACTTCTTTTTCCTGAAATACTTTTTGCAGGATCAGGTTCGCCAGCAGACAGATCAGGATGAAAATAACGCTGATTGCATTTCCG
Organism: Lachnospiraceae bacterium; assembly: GCA_021199395.1. Classification (GTDB taxonomy): domain Bacteria; phylum Bacillota; class Clostridia; order Lachnospirales; family Lachnospiraceae; genus Choladousia. The sequence continues at coordinate 2,082 of JAJQIE010000163.1, forward strand.
TAGCCGTATTTGTAGGAGCTGAACGCCTGTTTGTACAGATAGCTCGCCATAAACTGCGTCTCATTACCTGGTCCGCCGTCCGTAAGCAGATATACCGTCTCCATCTGTTTCAGCGCGGAAATGATCGCCATTGTAACATTCACCTGGATAACCGGCTTCATCAGCGGCAGCGTGACCCGGAAAAAGGTCGATGTCCCGGACGCTCCGTCGATCGCCGCCGCTTCATAGAGGATCGGATCAATGTTTTTTACACCGGTATAATAGATCAGCATTCCCCAGCCGAAGCCGTGCCAGATCAGAACGACAAGCACCGCCCAGATCGCTGTCCCGGAACCGAGTGGGTTGATGGTGCCCTTATAACCGAAGAATTCCAGAATCTTCTGCAGAAGGCCGAAGTTCGGATTGTAGATAAACTTCCACAGATAAGCAATGACCGCTACCGAAATGACATTTGGGATAAAGTAAATGCAGCGGAAAATACCTTCCGCTTTTCCCTGCAGCTTATCCAGCTTTACCGCCACAAAAATCGCAAGCGGATGCTGAATGCAGATAAATCCGATCGCCAGGAACAGGGAATTCTTTAAGGCTCCCCAGAATACCGAATCGTGAAACAGTGTCGTGTAATTCTCGATACCGATAAACCAGTAATCCCCGATACCGGAATAATTCGTAAAGCTGTAATATATACTCAGAAGAATCGGCGCAAGTATGGCTACGGTAAACATAAATAAGCCCGGCGCTACAAGTGAAAAAATAACGCGCTTGTTGCTGTATAGTTTCTTCATGTTCTCCTCCTTCCTTTGGAATATAAAAACGATATTACGACCCAAACTCCGTGATGCTACTGCCGCCCCGGTGCCCACAGGCATACCGGCATTCGATTTCTGACAGTCGGCGGCATATTGTTTCGTAACGCTGCTGACATTTGGGAAAAAAATCAGGAGGGAGCAACCTCTCCCCCCTGTTTTTTATGCACACCTCCTGCTCGATCGCATAGTGACCTGCCGATCGCGCGTTTTCTTAGATTCTGCAGCCGGTTCTTTCCGTATTTTTTCTGAGAAGCGGCTTACTGTGCGAATGCCGCGAGTGCGCTGTAGAATTCGTCCACCGAAAGACTGCCGATCGCCAGTTCTACACAGGAATCTTCGCACACTGTCTTGAACTCACTTGTGCCCAGATCGTTGATCGGAGTACCGGAAACGCTGGTCGATCCGCTCACGATGTCGATCCACTCAAGCTGCAGGGAGGTTTCTTCCCCGGTCAGATAGTCGCTGAAGTTCTGTGCGGACATGCATACGCCGTTCTCCCACGCAAGCTTTGACCAGTGATCCGGCTCAAACATGTAGTTCAGAAGGGCGATCGCTTCATCCTTCACTTCCGAGTTTGCCGTCACGGAATATCCGCCGCCGTTCCATGCACAGATCTCTGTCGCCGTACCGATCCCGCCGTCTACCAGCGGCATGGTAAATACGCTGATATTATTTCTTGTCTCTTCATCAATGTCCTCATTTGTCGCCATGGACATTTCCCAGCTGCCCATGTAATACATGGCTGCCTGGCCATTTGTAAACAGGTTCAGAGCTGTGCCGTAATCCGTGGTCTCAAATCCGGTCTGGAAGCCGCCCGCTTCAACCAGATCCACAACCATCTGCGCCGCCTGTGTCCAGCTCTCATCATAGCTGCCGGATTCCACTGCTGCCGCCGCATTGCTGTAGGTGTCCGCGCTTCCTGCGATCTTCTGATAGATATCCTCGATCAGGATCGCGATCGGATACTTGTCAGAGCCGTCCATAGAGATGGCGATGTATCCCGCATCCGTGATCGTCTGCACCGCGCCGATCAGCTCATCCCAGGTCGTCGGCACTTCCACACCGCACTCCTCGAAGATCGCCTTGTTGTAATAGAAGCCCATGACATCCGTATTTCTTGCGAGGCCATACAGCTTCCCGTCCTGTGAAAATCCGTTCAGCGAACCATCCAGAAAATTATAATCCGCGTAATCATCCTCGTTCAGCTCTGCCAGCAGTCCGGCGTCTATCACCTCACTGATAAACGCCGGCTGGCCCCACACATTTACCAGATCCGGCATGCTGCTTCCCGAAGCGTATGCCTTGAACTTGGTCTTGTAGCTCTCATCATCCAGCGCCTCGACCTCGATCGTGACATTCGGATTCTCTTCCATATACATGTCAAACAGAGTCTGCTCGATCAGTCCCTGACCGCTTGTCCGGTCCGGAAGATTGGAAAATACTTTGATCGTCACCTGCTCCTCTTCCGCCATCACCGGAACCGATGACACAAGTCCCATTGCCATGGCTGCCGTCAGTGCAATTGCTAATGCCTTTCTTTTCATAAGAACCTCCTTCTTTTGCCCGGGCTTCGCCGCCCGTTCGGTTGTTTTGTATGGTTTGATTATAGAAAAAATCCAAAGCTCCGTGTACAAAGATTCTTAAGAGGAATGTTGAAATTTTTAAGATACTCCATGGCAGTATGAAGCACGGGGATCATCTGTCAGCATCATCCGCTGTAGTATTCCAGCCGCATATCCGGCGGCTGCCGCATGATCTGCATCCGCAGCGTTACCTTTGTCCCGGAGCCAAGCTGGCTCTGGATCTGCAGGCCGCAGGACGGCCCAAAGACCTTCTGAATCCGGCGGTTGACATTGTTGACGCCAATCGATGTGTGTGTATGTGAAGCTCCCTTCTGATCTTTCAGAACAGAACGGTTCTGTATCTGATCCTGTGTCTCTCCGGACTTCGCCGGCTCCGCAGAACCGTGCCAAACCGTTTGATTCATGGAATTTGCCGGATGCAGATCCAGAAGCCCTTCGATCGCCTCCTGTGACATTCCGACGCCATCATCCTCGACCACCATATACAGGTCATCCTCCTCATGATAAATACGAATCTGTATCAGCGCAGGCTCGATTTTGTCCTCCACCCCATGGATGATCGCGTTCTCCAGGATCGGCTGCAGCAGAAGCTTGGGCACATAAGTATCCAGCAGCTCCGGATCCGCCTCATAAGAGACCGTCATACGATCCCCATAGCGCACATTCTGTATTTCCACATAATCCCTGAGGTTCTTCAGCTCCTCATCAATCGTCACAAAATCCTTTTTGGAAAGGGAGTAGCGCATGAGATTACCCAGAGAGTATGTAAGATCTCCAATCTGATCCACCCCGTTCAGCCGCGCGATCCAGTTGATCGTATCCAGCGTATTGTACAGAAAATGCGGATTGATCTGCATCTGGAGAGATTTCATTTCAATCTCCTGCTGCATCATTTCCTGCTCATATGCCTCATCGATCAGGGTGCGGATATCATTCACCATCTGGTTAAAACTGTTCGCCAGAACGGCAATCTCATCCTCTCCCTCTGCTTCGCAGCTCACTTCGAAATCTCCCTGTCCAAAGCGTTTCATGGCGTCGGAAAGACTGGTGATCGGCCGTGTAATCCCTTTTCCCGCAGCCACAACCAGCCCGACAGCCAGCAGGCAGGTCACTGTCAGCAGGATGGCCATATGAATCTGCAGCTTCTGAATATCCGACAGAAAGTACGATTCCGGAACCGCCAGTACCAGTCGCCAGCCATTTGCGATCTCACAGCCGGTGTAGAAGACATACCTGCTCCCGTCCATGACAACTGTTTCAAACGACTCACCGCCATCTCTCACCGGAAGCACATCGGAAAACGCCTGTCCCGTCATCTCGGTGTTCTGACCGGATACAATGCTGCCTTCCTGATCTGTGATATACACGATGCTGCCCGCATCATAGGAAATATCTTTGACAATATCGTAGAATACCGTCGGCTGCACATCGATCAGCATCGTCCCCAGCAGAGTCTGATCCTCGAAACGATACATTTCCCTGCGCAGATAAATGTGTCCATCCGTACAAATCCATTCCCGTTCCTCATTCCACAGTTCCTCATCCGGCGGAACCCGGTTAAATTTTGTATAGCTGTAACTCTGTCCGTCTGTCGCGTTAATGTATATGGAAGCGATTTCCTGAGAAAGAAAGACATAATAAGAGAGCAGATCGCAGACATCATCGTACTGTTGATACCTGGAAATACGGTCGTCCTCATCGTAATTCCGATAAAGCAGGCTCTGCATCTGTTCATTTCCTGAAATGTAAAATGCGGTATTCTCTACATTCTCAACGGATAATTCCACCTTGGACATCGTCACAGAAGCCAGGTTTTTCAGATAGTCACAGGTTTTTTCCCGCATGGCTTTCGCGGAAAACACATAGAAGAGCAGGGAACTGCCTATGACGGAAACCAGAATGACAGCCAGATAGATCAGTATCAGCTTTTTACTGAAGCTGAAGCCCTGTCCCTTTTTCCGAAGCCATCCGGACACTTGTTTCGGCATGGCTGTAAGACCTTGAATCATTTTTTTCAACATACAGGAAAACCCCCGGTGCTCTTTTTTGGCCTCTCCCTCCGCACTCTTTCTTTATACTTTTATATTCTTTCGCATATAGCTCTCCAGGGTCTCCATGCCGTCCGGTCTTCCGGCCGGGTCCGACGTTTGCTTTCGATATTCATAGGGCGTCACTCCAAACGTTTTCTTAAACACCTGGCCCAGATAACGCTCGTCCGGGATACCGACACGCATTCCAATTTCGCGGTTTCTCAGCGATGTGTCCCTCAGCAGCCGCGCCGTATGAAACATCCGCACAGAAGTCAGGATCTCCAGAAATGTGTGCCCGGTATGCCGTTTGATATAAGAGCTCATATAGACCGGACTGAAATAAAATTGCTCCGCCAGCTGAGAAAGTGTAAGGTTCTCTGCGTAATGAGCATAAATATAGGAAAGCATGTCGTGGATATTCGCTGATTTATCCGTATCCTCCACCACTTCTCTGACACCCAGTACTTTCCGGTATCCATCCACCTTCTGCTCCAGATTCCGTACATACCGCTTCGACTGCCGTTCCTGATTGATCGCCTCACATGCCCTCTTTACGCTGTCAAAGATCTGAGCCGGCGTGGAGGGTTTTAAAATATAGTCAAACACCCCGCAGCCGATCGCCTGCTGCGCAAGAGAAAACTCCCCGTAGCCGCTCAACAGGATCGTCTTCGCGGAAGCATTCGTATTTTGCAGATTTTTTGCCAGCTACACTCCGCCCATTCCGGGGATTTTGATATCCGTCAGCAGAATATCAAATTCCATCCCGTCAATATATTCCTGTGCTTCCAGTCCGTTTCTGGCCACACCGACAACTTCAATCTGCTGCCTGTCCCATTTCATACCGGCCAGACCGTCCCGAATCATTTTTTCATCATCTGCGATGACCATCCTGTATCCGCTCATCTTCCCTCTTCCTTTTTGATAATCGATAATTGAGGGAAGATGCGGCTTTCGAAGCCGCACCTTCCCCTTTTATGCGCAGGGCTGCGTAAGGAGTTTTCCGGCTGACGCCGGACGCAGCCCGCGCGGGCGAGCAGGAGTCGTCAAGCCGCCTCCTACTCGATCACAGTGCCGGGCAAAGTGTATTGCGGCTAAAGCCGCACCCGGCTCGCGCGGGCGGATAGGGCGAGAGAACTCCCCCTATCCGATTAAGGAGGTCGAAATGATTTCCCAACAGTACCCGATTCAGGCACTGTTCCTGCGCTGCTGTACTATCGCTGCAGCAGGCATGTCAAAACAATCTGCCGCTTTTGTTCTATCGTCTCCGGCGCCTTAAGCCTGCCGTCATACCGGTCGCAAGCAGGATTGCCAAAGCCAGGAGCATCAGCCCCATCATGCCCGCAAGCGGCGTTTCATCGCCGGTCTGCACTGCTTTCGTCTCCGTCTCGGATTCCTTTTCCGTTTCCTCTTCCGACTCCGTCACTGTCGTTTCAGACTCTTCATTTGTGATAGTCGGTTCCTCTTCTTCGATATAGAATCCGTACGGAACATCCAGGAATTCATTTTCAAATGTCACTGACACATTGTCGCCGGTATTTGCTATAGTCGCCGTATATCCATTCGAGAAGTTCACGTAGAACAGCGTCCCGTCCACATTTCCGGATGCGATCGCATTGCCGTCCGCGTCGCATTCACCCACATAGTACGTCTTTCCGGTCACAAGCCCCGTGAATGCCGTCGTGCCGGAGGAAGCGTTCGTAAACGTAATCGCCTTTACCTCTGATACACGCTCTGTGCGCGCCTCATCCGTGAACAACGCAACATAAAATGTCACATTCTTTGCATAAAGTACATCCCCGTTGTATGTCAGATTCTTTGTGACTGAAATCATATTGTCCGCGCTGGTCTCCGGTTCGCTCTGCGGCTCCGTCTCCGGTTCTGTTTCCGGTTCCGTCTCCGGAGTATGCGAGTTCGTAATCGTGAAGCCTTCCGTCGCGTTTCCCGTGATCTCCGCTGTATATCCGGTCGGCACAGCGGACTCCGTTACGGTGTACGTGATCTCTTTTCCTTCAGAATACTTTGCAAGCCCGCTCCAGGTATACCTGTACATTCCATTTTGGAATACCCTGGTAATCTCCCTGGGAGGCTTGTCATACTATTTCAGTTCGCTTACACATCCCTTACACATCCGCTGTCAGGATCTCCGCGACAGCTCCCGCCAGGTCCGGATCCACGCCCAGTGTGTAAAGTTCAGCGACTTTGGCAGCTGTGGGAACTTCCTTTTTCACCAGATCATAGACGCGTTCTTTATCCGTGAATGAAATTTCCGCCTGATCCAGCAGCCGAAACGCTTCCCGAACCACATCATTCGGACGAAGCTCAAGACCCGGCAATCGGATCAGGAGCCTTTCGTTCACCGGTACCTCCGGAATCGTGATCCGCAGACATCCTTTTTCCGTGTCATAGCTTTCTGCCGCTTCATAACCAACACAGATCGTACTGCAGGGAGGAGTCTTCACCCCGTATACACACACCTCGTACGTCCTTTTCTCCGGAATCAGCGAGAAATTCCCTGCGGCCGGTCCGATCGTGAACGTTCTGTTCTCCCAGTCCAGCGCCATCTCTGTTTTCACACAATCGCCGTTCCTGTAGTTGGCAGTCTCATTGTCATCCTCATAAAGCGTGAAAGTCCCGTCAGCACCCGCATAGACGCAAATGCAGAGCGTGGAAGGATTGTTTTCAGCCTGTCTGCCCATGATCTCTCCGGTCATCGGGATGATCGCACCGGTTTTCGCCAGTACCGGTATGGAATGGATGCTGCGGTACATCGTGAGCTCCCGTCCCCCACGGTAGATCATTCCGGTAAAAAAGTCGATATAGTATCCTTTCGGCAGCCACACACGTTCCTTTCCCCTGTGTATGTTCGCTATCTGCGGTGTTGTGATCGGAACGACCAGCAGCTCCGAGCCAAAGAGATACTGATTTTTTACCCGATACGCCCCACAGTCATTCGGATATTCATAGTACATCGGAAGAATCAGGGGAAGACCCTCCTGATAAGCGCGGTGATTCATCGTATACAGATATGGGATCATCTGATGCCGGAGCCGCAGAAATTCCGCCATCACCTGCCGGATCTCCATCGAATACCGCCAGGGCTCTTTTCCGTTGAATTCACTTTTGGAGCTATGCAGTCGGTTGATCGGAGAAAAAACGCCGAACTGTACCCAGCGGGCAGCCATCACATCATCCTTGTATCCCTGCATATGTCCGCCGATGTCATGACTCCACCATCCGTAACAGATATTAGAGGCCGAACTGGTAAAATACGCCTGAAACTCCAGGGATACCCAGTACATAATCTTGTCACCGGAAAACCAAACCGAATCCCGTTGAGAACCGGGCCCCGAA
>JAJQIE010000180.1 GCA_021199395.1 Lachnospiraceae bacterium
CATGATGAACCTCATACCAGTTTACACCGGCATTCACCAGAGAATAATAGCTTTCTTTTCCACGGATACGCATCTCCATGCCGATATTCCGCTTTACCATATCCCGACCGCCAAAAATAATCTCCCGGATCGAAGTTATCCCGGCCCGTTCCATTGCGGCAAAGCAGGCTCCCTTGGAATAGAGATTCATGCCCTGATACGCGCGGCGGCGACAGCACAAAAACTGTATGGAGCGTACCGCCCAGCTTTTGTTGAAATAATCCCCCATCAGGTAGCTGACTGACACGGTACGGCGCTCAAACACCTTTTTAAGAAGCTCGAAAAATAGCCGATCCTTTTCTTTGTCCCAGTCCTCCTGTGAGCGCCCCGCGCGAACCTCATCGTTCATAGGCTGCCGCGCGATCCGATCCACATGGGCGATCGCTGGCTTTGTCGAATAATCAATATGCAGGACATACCCCGCTATCGCTTCGTCTTCATATGTGATCAGCGCCACATCCTGCATCCAGAGCTCTTTTTTCTGATTGACCGTATAGTAATAAAAAGACGAAAGATAATCCTGCACATAGATATGCTTCCGGTCTACGCCCAGCCGCAGCAGAGCTCCCACAAGTACCTGATTCAGTTCCTCCGTCAGACGGCGAACCGTAATCATCACATGAAGAGTGGTATTCGAAGTCAGCAGCTTCAGATCCGCGATACACTGGTTCAGATAGACCGCCAGCAGATCTTCCGGTTCGAATACCATATCCCCGCTTAGGATCGTCTCCCGGCGTTCAATTTTCCCATATACATCTGAGATCCGGTGAAGATCTCCGCTTTCGCCCTCGGTCGCGGGAGAGCCGTCCCAAAGGCTCCATGCCCCGTTTTCCTCCTGCCGCAGTCCGGTCGCAAACTGGCGCGCATTTTCCTCCGCCCCGATCGTCACAGGTTCCCTGGACGATGAATGCCAGTAAGTCACCTGCGCATAGTCTGAATTCAGATCGATCCCCAGAATCAGTTCATTTGTAGCCTGTATCATAGTTTGCTTCACCCTTATACTAATGTAAACACTTCATCCGCAAGATATTCAAATGTCAGCCAGGAATCCAGCGCCTCCTCCGCCTCCGCTTCGTTTTTATCCTGTAAAGCGCGGCAAAATCGATTCAGCAGACCATACATTCCGGCAGCTTCATCCTCCTGCTCGGCTCTGAGCGTCCATTTGCCGGAACAGATTTTATCCTGCCCATTGTCCTCAACAAAGCTGCACTCAATCTCCTCCCCGGCGAAAAGAGTAAATTCCCTCACAAAGATGCCCTCAAAGCAGTTCGGCACCACTTCCCTGACGTATCCGGCTTCCGCCGCAGGTTCCTCCGGGCAGCCCTGCTCCCGGCCCCCCTGCACCGGTACGCCTGCCACGGGCGTTTTCTGTGCATCCGGGACATCTGACTTTGTCTGCCCCCTGTACCTGTAAAAAATATATACGGTGCTCCCCGGATTACCGACATACTCCGCAAACACATGTCCCTGCATCTGCCACGGCTTCAGCAATTCCCGGTCAAAGCGTTTAAAGAAAGCGAACCGCATCCCTTTTGTATTAAATTCCTCAAGCATTTCTTCCGCAAATACGCGCTGGGTCTTTGTCAGAGACACAGCTCTCGCGTAATGCTGAAGAAGCGCCAGCCTGCATACCTCTTCCTGCTCCGAAATACGGTTCAGCCCGCTAAGACGCCTGTACTCATTTTCAATAAACAGGAACACGGAATCCGCCACCGGAAGTCCCTTTACAAAGTATTCCCAGGATTTCAGGTTCACATAGGCTCTGCAGAGCTTTTTCCGCCCCATCTTTTTCCAGTATGCTTCAAAGATCATTTCCGAGCCCTCTGTGCCGCGCCGTGTAAACAGCATCAGCATGAGGATTTTCTCTTCGAGCAGCATGGTGTCCAGCTCAAATTCACAGGCGGCTGTCCATACCTGCTTCATATCCTCCACGGAGCCCTCATAATAAAGGATCAGGTAACGCAGCAGCTTATCATCGTATTTTCCATTCGCAAAGCACCAGTGGCAGAGGGACAGCAGCATCGCGTTCTCCTCAAATTCCAGCTCCAGAACCATACGGCTGCAAATGCGAACCAGCTGAAGCAGAGGAATATCCTCCGCGCCATAGGTATTCAGCAAAGCGAAGGCTTCTGTGCATCTGCCCTCCTCCGCAAGCAGGGTGATCAGCGCTGCCTTATCCGCCAGGGCATACTCTTCACAGGAGATTCTTTCAAGAAATTCCGGAAGAGAATCCTCCCTCGGATGCGCCATATACCACGCAAGCACCACCCGGCGCAGCTCATCCCGAAAATCGGCAGAAATTTCTCCAAGCTCGCAGCCCGTGCAAAAATATGGGAGCAGCTTATCGTTCATGAGGTTTGCTTTCAGGCTCTCCACACAGAGGAAAACCACAAGCCCCGGATGATCGGGCGCTTTTTTTGCGCACCAGGCAAGCAGCTTTTCATCCTCGAATACCCGCTCCATCCGACAGAAAACGGAAGCCTCATAGCGCTGTCCCTTTGCGTCCACCGCGAACACTGCTCCATCCGGATCATAAAGACGGATCTGGCATCTGCCATTTACTAAATTTACAGTCTCTTCACCCGGCATACGCACAGAGCGCACTGCGATCTGACGGATCCCCGGACAGTCGCAGGTAATCTCATACGTAAACAGAAGCCGGATCAGTCTGTGCGCAAGCGGGACGGTAATCATGGCTTCCCGCAAAAATCCCCGGTAAAGCACAGCCAGGTCGTCTGAGATATGTCCGCTCTCCAGCTGTTCCATCACAAACCGCTCCATCGCCGACCGATGGTTGTGCCAGGTCTGAGGGTCACTCTCCCGGTTATCCAATATGCTCCGGTACAGAGCCGCTCGTCTGCGGTAATCGAGGGATGTGTCATATACGAAATACATACGGATGATCTGTGGAAGATCTCTGAAAACCACAGTCTCCATTGTCTGCATATAAGCTTCATAAAGCCCATTCATCCGGAAACCGTTTTCTACTCCCCGCGCATACCACTCAAAATATAAGCTGTCCTTTTTTTCACCGCGAATCAGAATCTGGCAGATGGCCTTTACCAGATCGTCGGAGGGATAGAGACGCCAGCCATGTGTAAGGGTATCATACAGACGCTGGTCAAATACGGACTGGTGCATGGCCAGATTCGCCACCTGGCGGAGAATCTCCGCAGTCATCACCTTTTCCTCATCCGCAAAACGCAGTAAATGAAGCTCATATTCCCCAAGATGGCGCAATAAAAACGGATTCGCTTTCAGCGCCTGCCATGCTTCTACATAGAGAATCCGACTGCGGCAGCCGCTCCGGAACTGCTCCGCCACCGCTTCATAGCGCGAATCCGGAGCGTTTAAAAATTTTTCCTGGAGATACAGAAGAATCCACTGCAAAGGCCAGCTTGCCGGATTGCGGTAAAACTCCCTGCAGACCTCTTCCTCTACGCGGTCCACATAAGAAATCTCCTGATAAAAAAATGTCGTAATATAAAGATAGAAGCAATAGCGCTCCGGAGTATCGAGTCTCTCCTTTTGCGCTTCTATCTGTTCCAGCAGCCTGGAGGCTTTGTGCTTCTTGTCATCCGCAAAATACATCTGTACCAGAAAGAGATCTGCAAAAGGATCGTCCCCACCGGCTCGCTTATAGCTGTTTATCACACTGATGGAATGCTCGATCCAGGTCGGCAGATCCGTTTTCTGCAGGCGAAAACTGACGTACAGATTCTCCAGCTTTTTTATCATAATTTTCCGGATATGAGCCTGATGATCTCTCCCCCACAGCGCTTTCTTTTTCGCGGTCAGCGAGATCAGCAGAGTCTGCCGGCCCGCAGTCAGCGTCAGTCTCGCGTAGTTGTTTCCCGCGTGCATCAGATTTGTATCCAGAATCAGATTCAGGTCAAAGGTGCTCCCCACAAAATCATCGGTCGTAAACTGCCAGCGCTCCGGGCGCACAAAAAGAGCGTCGGATTCCACCGATATCGTCTGAAACCCCCATGTGCTTTTTCTCAGGCGAACCGTTTCCTGCACCGGCTCGTTCAGCTCGCCATAATCCAGTTCAACAGCCGTCGGCTCTCCCGCATTTTCCGTATCCGTTCTGCGCGGCTTCCCGCCCTCAGGATTCTCTTTCACAAAAGAAAAAAGCAGAGCGTCCTTCTGCCCGGCTCCGACCAGGAATTCCTCCATGCCGCTGCAGCCCGCATCCGGAACACCCAGGCCCTCATAGAGCGCGAGAAGCTCCGGCTCTCCCTTTAACAATACCCGAAATCCGGGCGACAGAAAATACCGGTACGCCCTCTGGTAATCTGCCTCAGCCAGCCGGGTAAACTCCGCGGGTGTCGAGAAGGGCAGCTTCTCCTCCTCCATCCCCGACGCCACGCTCACAGTATAAGGGATCTCATCCTCTCCGCAGTCGCTGCATACAACAATCCTGCCGCTGCTGACCGCCCCCGCTTTCAGGCCGCTGCAGTCAAATTGATAGTGGATCTCATTCGAAATACCATGAAACTCCACCGGGTCACAGATCATCCGCGCGTCAGAAGGATACAAAAATCCATGCACCCGCTGACCGTCCGTTCCCTCCAGAAAAAGCTTTCCGCGAAGCACCGAACCGACGGACGCTTTCAGCTCCAGTTCGTCCGGCCTGGCCACAAGACGTCCCTGTTCGTATTCAAATATTCCGTTTAATAATTGTTCAATTCGTCTTCTCAACCTATTCCACCTATCCCAGAGTCTCAGCACATGGCTTCTTCCTACAGACCAGAATAGTATAGCACCGAATCCATTCTTCATGCAACCATTTCTCTTCCATCGCTGAAAAAGAAAAAGGGAAGCCGGAAGGATGCCATTGCAGGATCGTTGCCTTTGACGACAGCCCCTTTTTGTTTAACAGTTTTTTGCAGGCAGCCGTATTTTTCTCCGGAGTATTCACCGTTAATTTTTTGTAGTTGCTCTTTCCGGCACAGGTAAACGCTTTGTCTCCGACCGTTTTGGATGTCAGCTTCACTGATTTTATCGTTCATCAGAAAGCTCTGGTGCCCCTGACCGACAGACGCATCCACGTAGCCCTCGTAGCCCGTGACAATATAAAGATCCCATTCGTCTCCTGTTCTTCCCTTATGCCTTCTTATGCATTGATAAATTTTCGTACTCTCCCTGTCTCAAACCGATTCTGACGCGGTACCGGTCTGTGCCGGAGCAGCATAACACTATGTCCGATTTTAGCACGAAACATTCATAAATGCAAAACATAATAACTGTGATGGCAGGGTTGAATAAGAGGATGTGACCTGAAACAAGAGGATTGAAAGGACGAAAAAGATTCCTGCTCTGAGGAAAGAAAAGAATTTTAAAAGGCACTTATGCAAGCCTGTTGTGAACAATAAGACTGCATAAATGCCTTTCAATAAAAAATAGTCCCTAGGGGAATCGAACCCCTGTTTCCGCCGTGAGAGGGCGGCGTCTTAACCGCTTGACCAAGGAACCATGCTTGAGTATTATAACCTGACCTTCCCAAAATTGCAAGTGTTTTTTTCATTTTTTTGAATTTCGGAATTTGATGAAAAATATGCCATTTTGTCAGATATTTTCAAGATACAGCATCCGTTTTCTGTTATTTTACAGTCCGGTCGAATGCCGACGCAGGCTATGCCATAAGGAATACCGGCTCATCCGTGGATTCCTTATGGCTGCGTCCATCTGCTGCCAATCCCGCTTTAAAAAGCAGCACTCTTTTTTACCCGCATAAACCCAGACAGGCGCATAAACCCAGACAGGCTTTTACCGTTTAAAGCCATACAGTTCTGAGTATTTTCTGTTAAAATAATCCAGCAGCGGGCGGGCGGTGAGCTCCCGGCCACAGACGCGCTGTAATACTTCCGCGGATGTATAGAGACTTCCGTAGCGATGAATCTTTTTGTTCAGCCATTCGGTAATCTCACCGATGCGCCCCTCTTCGAGAATTGTATCTACGCTGCCCATCTCGTCTTCCAGTGCCTCAAGAAACATGCCATCGTACATGGAGCCGAGCAGATAGGAAGGAAAATATCCAAAGGAGCCGTCCGACCAGTGCATATCCTGAAGGATTCCCTCCCCGTCATTTTCCGGCCGGATACCGAGCAGCTCCTCCATCCAGTCATTCCAGAGCCGCGGAAGCTGATCGACCGGAACATTTTCACGGAAGATTGCTTTTTCCATCTCGTAACGCAATATAATGTGCAGACAATAAGTCACCTCATCCGCCTCCGTACGGATCATGCTTGGGTGTACATCATTGATCGCGCGGCAGAAGGTATCCAGCGGAATCCTTCTGAACTGCGGCAAAAGCTCGCCGAGCCGGTCATAGATCGGCGTCCAGAAGCTGCGGCGGCGCCCCAGAATGTTTTCATAAAAACGCGACTGACTCTCATGAAGTCCCATCAGCTCCACTTTTTCAGCAGCGGTATTTTCGTAGGCCGGGTCAATACTCTGCCCGAAGATTGCATGTCCGCCCTCATGGATAGCGCTGAACATCGCGGAAAGCGGGTCGTCTTCTTTATAATGGTTCGTCACACGGACATCACCGATACACAGATCCAGTGTAAACGGGTGCTCACTCTCGGCAGTCGCTCCTGCATCCGCGTCAAAGCCAATGTATCGGAGCAGCATGTCCTGCACCTTTTTCTGGGCATTGATATCATAGCTCCCTTCAAGCGCGCGAAGATCCGGTTTCGGACTTTCCTCTATCTTTTTCAGCAGAGGAGGCAATTCCTCCTTCAGCTCGTCAAAAACGCGGTCTATCGTAGCGCTATCCATTCCTTCCTCATATAATCCCAGCAGCACATCATAAGGATCCTCGTCCGGCTCCATATAATGCACATATTCCTTTGTCATGGAAATCACCTTCTCCAGATGCGGGGCAAATTCCGAAAAATCCGAGCTGCGTTTCGCTTTCTCCCATGCTTTTTCAGAACGTGTCTTCGCTTCTGTATAGGAAGTGTAAAAATCCTCCGGGATGCGCTTAAAGCGCTCATAATCCCGCAGATAGCGTTTTACCGTAAGCTGCATCGCCGCGTCAAGCGTATCAAACTGCTCCGGTTCGGACAACTCTCTGAGCATTTCCCCAAGCTCATCCGAGGTGGAAAGCCGGAACTGCTCAGTCGAAAAATAATTGATCGCACCAACGCGCGTCTCCATGCCTTTTTCCGGTGCCATAGTATTCATATCCCAGTAAAGCAGAGAAAGCACATGCTCGTACTGGCGCATTTTGCCCAGATATGCTTTTAATTGATCCAGTGTATGATTCATAAAAACCTCCTCATTATCCGTAACAGGTAAAATTCCATAAAACCAGTATTGTTTAAAATCATCCGTATTATTCATGGATTTATACATGGATTCTCCGCATCTGTCAAAACGAAGCGGGGAGAAGCGTTCAGGCCGATGATAGCCATCCCCGGCGCAAACGACAGGCTGTTTCAGAAAAGAAATTCTTCTGCAAGTGCCTGCAGGCAAAAGAGCCAGGTACGTTTTTCCACCGTCTGAGTCGTCAGGATCGAAGCCGTCGCATACTCTGTGCCATCGACCAGATAATGCGCCAGCCCAACCTGCGTCCCCTTTCCCACAGGCGCTTCGACTGTCTGCATCATTTCCACGCGAACCTCCACCTCATCACCGGAACGCATCAAAACCTCCGTCGTCCCGGCCTCTGCAAGTGTGGTCGATACATATTCCTGCTGCCCATCTGTAACCGGAAGATCGGAGGTAGATATGTACACATCTGTAATGTCGCAGGCTTCAAACTCTGTCAGCCCATAATTCATCAGTTTTTTCGTATCCGTCCACTTGTAGCCCCTGTTGTTCGGCCATCCGCAGGCGAGGAGAGCCACAATCAGAAGCTTTCCATCCCGCTTTAACGCGCCGACATAACAGTATCCCGCTTTCGAGGTAAAACCGGTTTTCCCGGAAAGCGCGCCGTCCATCAGGTTCAAAAATGCGTTGTGATTTGTACAGCTGTAGGTACGGGTGCCGGCAATATTTGAAAATGTATAGGATGCGGTTCGGGTTACGCGCAGAAATTCTTCCCTCTCCGGCGACTCTGTCAGACAATAGCGCATCACAAGAGCCAGCTCCCTGGCTGTCGTGTGGTGCTCTCCGTTCTCATCCTCCGCGTCCAATCCGTTCGGAGTGATATAATATGTCCGGGTACAGCCGATCTCTGCCGCTTTCGCGTTCATCATCGCAGCAAAGCTTTCAACGCTGCCCCCGACCGTCTCCGCAATACAGACTGCCGTATCATTGTGTGATTCCAGCATCAGGGAATACAGCAGATCTCTCAGATAAAATGTATCGCCCTTTACCATTCCAAGCTTCACCTGCGGCTGCGCGGAAGCATTTCCGGACACGGTACAGACGGTATCTTCCTCCATCGCTTCCAGTGCCAGAATACAGGTCATGATTTTGGTCGTGCTCGCCATCGGAAGCGGCGTGTCGCCCTCACAGTCATACAGGACGCGCCCGCTGCCGCCATCCATCAGAACCGCGCTGCGGGCATACAGATCAAGCTGCGGCTGCTCCTCACCTGACGCAGCCTGATCCTCGTCGGTCGTCCGCTCCTCATCTGTCGTCTGCTCGTCTGCGGCATTCGCCTCAACAGCCGCGAGACTGCGCTCAGCAAATGCGAGGGTCTGCATGGGCATCCATCCAGACTGCACAAATGAAACTACCGGGAGCAGAATAATGAAAAGCACGGCAGACCTTCCTGCCGCCTTTTTGCGAAGCCATCTCATAAGCGTTTTCCCCGCCGCATATCTTCTCCGGTAATTATATGCCGCAGGAGGTTTTCTTATACCCGCAATCCATTCGCCGCCTTTTCGCCACTTTTTCACCTCTATTCATGCACATTGCCGCAGGCGGCAAAGCCGCCCAGGCTTTTTCGCAGCCTGACGCGCCTTTACAGAAAAGGACCTGAATCGAATCAGGTCCTTTTTGCTTTATGATGCGCAGGGCTGCGTAAGGAATTATTCCAGCTTTCGCTGGACGCAGCCCGCGCTAGCTAGATGGATAGGGGAAGAGAACTCCCCCTATCCAATTTCTGTATGAATCCTGGCAGGCTGCTTTTACTGTCAGTAGCTTACCACCTTTGTCCCAATCGGAATATTATCATAAATCCACTTTGCATTCGTAAGCGAGAGACGCACACAGCCATGAGACGCGTTTGTACCCAGTCCGCTTTCCTGAATGCTCGTCATACTTCCCGAATTATACAGGATCGAATGGAACAGATAATTCCCGTAAAACTGCGTATAATACCAGCAGGTATAACCGCTGCCAAATGCCAGTCCTTTTGACAGCACAGTAAAGGTACCCTTTACCGTTGGGCTGGAAGACTTACCGGTCGCGCAGACCCAATAATACTTCAGCGTCCAGTTCCCCTCTGAGCCATAGAAAATACCTACCCTGTTTGTTGACGAGTTGACCAGTATCATCCAGTTCGTACTGCTTGAATAAGACTGCGCCTTGGAAATCATGGCTACAGCGCTGGTCTCCACAGACGCCGTCAGCTTTCCATTGCTGTCCACATAACCATATCCTTCGGATGAGGAGCCCGCCACACAGCTGGTCTGCAGGACGCCCTTGCTGTTGAAATAGTAGGTCGAACCGTCAATCTTCACCCATCCGGTCTGCAATTTTCCTTCAGATGAGAAATAATAGGTATTACTGTCTATCGTTGCTTTCTGCCAGCCGGTCACAGCCGATCCCTTTACAC
>JAJQIE010000081.1 GCA_021199395.1 Lachnospiraceae bacterium
CAAAAAATAAACAGTTTCAGAAAGCGAGGAATTTTACCATGAAAAAGAGACTTGCAGTATTCGCGGCTATGACGGCTGCTCTTACAATGTCAGCAATCGGCGCGAGCGCAGATGAGGAACTGATTACCATCGGTTTTGCACAGGTTGGACATGAGTCTGACTGGCGTACCGCTTCTACTCAGTCCTGCCAGGATGTGTTCTGTGAGGAGAACGGCTATGATCTTCAGTTCGTAGACTGCGACAATGACTCCGCTACACAGCTTGAGGCAGTGAGAAGCTTCATCGAGCAGGATGTAGACTACATCATCATTGACCCGATCGTATCTACCGGATGGGATGAAGTCCTGACCGAGTGCGAGGAAGCTGGTATCCCGGTAATCGTAATCGACCGTACCATCGATGATTCTGACAAGTATGCTGCATGGGTAGGCTCCAACTTCACAACAGAAGGTCTTGCATGCGGTGAGTGGCTGAAGGTTTACGCAGAAGCAAAGGGTATTGAAGAGATCAACGCGCTGGTGATCGAAGGTACGACAGGTTCTTCCGCAGCAATCGGACGTACCGAAGGCTTCCAGGAGATCGCGGACAGAGAAGGCTGGACAATCCTTGATTCTCAGGATGGCGACTTCACACAGACCGGCGGACAGGAAATCATGGAGTCCTACATCAAGTCCTATGAGGGACAGTTCAACGTAGTTATCTGCCAGAATGATAACGAAGCATTCGGCGCTATGGATGCTATGACAGCGGCTGGTATCTCCTATGGTGTTGACGGCGATGTGATCCTTGTTTCCTTCGACGCTTGCACGGCTGGCCTTGAGTATGTACAGTCTGGCGACATCAATGCAGATTTCGAGTGCAACCCGCTCGCAGCTCCGTTCGTAGAGGAAGTTATCCAGCAGCTTGCGGCTGGTGAGACTCCGGAGAGCGTTGTATACATGGAAGAGCACTGGTATGTAAATGAGGATATCATTGAGACAATCACGGTAGACGGCGAGGAGCAGTCCATGACGGTTGTTACCGATGAGATCGTAGAGGCTCAGTATTGATAAAAATTTCAGAACAGCAGGTGGTCTGTGGCCTGCTGGATGAAAAATCAGAGCAGCAGTAAAGTGAAATCTGGGAAAACAGCTTATGATTTCCCGGGGAGACCTGGAATATCAGGTCTCCCCTTTCGTATGTACAGGGGCGGGATGGATTGCTCCCCCTGTTCGATAAAAGAAATACGGGGTCCCTTGACTCAGACAGGAGGAGAAAATGGAGAATAACGTTGTACTGACCATGCGCGGAATCTCGATGACATTTCCGGGTGTTAAGGCGCTTGACAATGTGGATTTTACTCTGAGAAAGGGAGAAATTCATGCGTTGATGGGCGAAAACGGAGCCGGGAAGTCAACTCTGATCAAATGCCTGACCGGTATCAATGCGTTTGAGGCCGGTGAGATCCATGTGGATGGCATTGACGGCGCAGTCGTGAACCATTCGACACTGGATGCGCAGAATAAAGGCATTTCGACGGTTTATCAGGAGGTAAACCTCTGCCCGAATTTGAGTGTGGCGGAGAATCTGTTCATTGGACGTGAGCCGATGACGAGGTTTGGAGCGATCGACTGGAAGACAATGGTGAAAAAGTCGCAGAAGATCGTGGATGATCTGGATATGAAAGTGGATGTCACACAGAATCTGGAGGAATACTCTCTGGCAATGCAGCAGATGATTGCAATCGCGCGTGCCGTGGATATGGAGTGTAAGGTTCTGATACTGGATGAGCCGACCTCCTCTCTGGATGACAATGAGGTAGAAAAACTGTTCGTCCTGATGCGGAGGCTGCGTGATCAGGGCGTTGGAATTATATTTGTCACGCACTTTCTGGAGCAGGTGTATGCGGTGTGTGACCGCATTACGGTATTGCGGAACGGACAGCTGGTGGGCGAATACCCGATTGCGGAGCTGCCCCGCGTGAAACTGGTAGCGGCCATGATGGGCAAGGACTTTGACGATCTGGCGGCGATCAAGACGGACGAAGCGAAAGACTTTACGAATGCGCCGGTTGAGATTGACGCGAAGGGTCTGAGCCATGCGGGAACAATTAAACCGTTTGACCTGGTCATCCATAAGGGCGAGGTAGTTGGTCTGACCGGGCTGCTCGGTTCCGGTCGAAGCGAGCTGGCGCGCGTCATTTACGGCGCGGATAAGGCGCAGACCGGTACGCTGAAGGTAGACGGGAAGGAAGTAAAGATAAACGCTCCAATCGACGCAATGCAGCTCGGCATGGGACTTTTGCCGGACGACCGCAAGGCGGAGGGCATTATTGAGGATCTGTCTATCCGTGAGAACATTATTCTGGCGCTGCAGGCAAAGCGGGGAATGTTTAAGCTGCTTTCCATGAGCGAGCAGAACCGGATCGCAGACGAATACATCAAGACCCTGCAGATCAAGACGCCGAGCCGTGAGACACTGATCAAACAGCTCTCCGGCGGTAACCAGCAGAAGGTGATACTGGGGCGCTGGCTGGCGACGGATCCGGATTTCCTGATCCTGGATGAGCCGACGAGAGGTATCGACGTCGGTACCAAGACGGAGATCCAGAAGCTGGTGCTGCAGCTTGCCGATGAGGGCAAGAGCATTATCTTTATCTCTTCCGAAATTGAAGAGATGCTGCGTACCTGTTCAAAGATGGAGGTTCTGCGCGACGGGGCGAAGGTTGGCGAGATCACGGAGAATCTGACGCAGGAGAATGTAATGAAAGCAATCGCGGGAGGTGGTTCAGATGAGTAATGTAAAAAAGCTGACCGGTAAACGGCTGTTTCTGCCGATTTTCTGTATGATTCTGGTAATGATGGTCAACATTGTCTATGATGTGGCCAACGGCAATTTTGCACTGAACTTTTTTACGATCTCCATCCGAAATGGCGTGCTCTATGGGCGTCTGATCGATGTCCTGAACCGTGGCAGTGAGGTGGCGATTCTCGCGATCGGCATGACTCTGGTGGTTTCTTCCTCAGCCGGTACGGATATTTCGGTCGGTTCGGTCATGTCATTGTCGGCCTGCATGTGCTGTATGCTGCTGGCAGGCTACGGCGTATCGTCCACGAATGATCTGGCTGTGCCGCTGATCGTCGGCATTCTTGGCGGTCTTGTGATTGCCTGCGTCTGCGGGTGCTTCAACGGATTTCTCGTCGCCTATCTGGGCGTGCAGCCGATGGTCGCCACACTGATCCTGTACTCGGCGGCAAGGGCGATTGGACTTCTTCTCTGCAACAACCTGATCGTGTATGTCAGAAATGACGCATATAAGTTTTTTGGCGGATATCTTGGATTCATTCCTACGCCGATCGTGATCGCCGCAATCTGTATCGCGGTGATGGCGGTTTTGCTGAAAAAGACGGCGCTTGGCCTTTATGTGCAGAGCGTTGGTATCAATAAAAAGGCCTCCCGCATTGCGGGTCTGAATTCCTCCCGTATCATTCTGATCTGCTACATCATCTGCGGTCTGTGCGCTGGAATTGCCGGCATTGTTTCCTCCTCGCGTATCTACTCCGCGGATTCGAACAACATCGGACTGAATTATGAGATGGATGCGATCCTGGCGGTTGCACTTGGCGGAAACAGTCTGGGCGGCGGCAAATTCAGCCTTGCGGGTTCTATCATCGGAGCCTATACGATCCAGGCGATTACGACGACCATGTACGCGATGGGTGTTTCTACCAGCGTAGCGCCGGTATTCAAGGCGATCATTGTCATTATCATTGTTTCGATTCAGGCGCCTCCGTTTAAGGCATATTTAAGAAAACGTTCCGCAAAGAAACAACTGGCAAAGGGGGTAGAGTAACATGAAAAGGAAGAAAATGAACAGCAACACCCTGCTCCTCCTTATTACGATAGCCCTGTTTGTCGTGATGTACGCGATTGGCTGTATTATTTATGGAAGCAAAGGTTTTTCGCATTTCCAGACCTTCCTGAATATTCTGATCACGAACTCCGGGCTGCTCTGTGTAGCGGCAGGCATGACCTGCGTAATGCTGACCGGCGGCATTGATATTTCTGTCGGCGCTCTGATTGCGATGGACTGTATGTTTCTCGCAGTTGGTATAGACCGCTGGGGATGGAATTCCATCATGCTCTGTGTACTGGTTCTGGTGATCGGCCTGGTATTTGGCTTTGTACAGGGCTTCCTGGTAGGCTATCTGGAGATTCAGCCGTTCATCGTATCCATGGCGGGAATGTTCTTTGCCCGTGGTATGACGGCGGTGATCTGTACGGATCAGGTATCCATCAGCTCCGGGCTGTTCAAGGATATCGCCGGAATCAAGATCTATATGCCGTTTAATATCGGTGCTTACACGAACAGCAAGGGCGTTCTGCAGGTTCCATACATACGAGTGCATGTTGTGATCGCTCTGATCGTTCTGGTTGTGATTTTCCTGATGCTCCGTTACACGAAGTTCGGGCGCAGCCTGTATGCGGTGGGCGGCAACGAGATTTCCGCTACGATGATGGGTCTGGACGTCAAGAAGACGAAGCTCAAAGCCTATATGCTGTCCTCGTTTGTCTGCTCCATCGGCGGCATCTGCTACTGTATGAATACCCTGACGGGAAGCGTGCAGCAGGCGACCGGACTTGAAATGGACGCGATTTCCTCGGCCGTGATCGGCGGTACGCTCCTGACCGGAGGCGTTGGAAACGTCATCGGCTCTTTCTTCGGTGTGCTGATCAATGGTACGATCTCCACACTGGTAAAGACCAACGGAAAGCTTTTAAGCTCCTGGTCAAACATTGCGGTGGCGGCGCTGCTGTGCTTCTTCATTGTATTACAGAGTATTTTCGCTTTGCTGAAAGCGCGCAAAAAGTAAGCGCGTAATGCGTTTTATGGCTTACGTCATATGCCGTACGCACCCCGCGCTGAACGGACAGGGGAGAAGGTTCTTCCCTGTCCGTTTTTTGTGATTTTCTACAGACGTAGCGTCCCAAAATGGCTTATGTCCCGCGTTTTTACACGTTACAGGTCACACCTTGACCAAATTTACGCTATTTCTGTCTCTACAGGTGTGAACAGTAACTTTTACACAACATTTACCTGAACCTTACATTTCTTTTGCATTTTCGCCTCACTTGTGATATGGTATATTCGTAAAAAATTTGTCTCCGGTACTTTCTGCTTTTTCGGGAGCAGTGGAACGGTATCTGAGACAGCACACTGGTGAAAAAGAATAGAAATCAGATGAAAACAGCGTATTATGCACGCAAGGAGGATGCGGGAGACAAAGGGGTTTCCCTCGAAAAAGACAGATGGGTATAGGTAATATCATTTCATTGTTAGGCAGTCTGGGACTTTTTCTGTTTGGAATGAACTACATGGGAGAAGGACTTGAACTCGCTGCCGGCCCGAAGATGAAGGATCTTCTGGAGAAGCTGACGCGCAATCGGGTAATGGGATTTTTGCTTGGTGCACTTGTAACTGTCGTTATTCAGTCATCGTCCGCGACGACGGTGATGGTTATGGGCTTTATCAATGCGGGTATTATGGATCTGGCTCAGGCGACCGGCGTAATCTTTGGTGCGAATATCGGTACGACGATTACGAGCGTGCTGATCGCGCTGGATGTGTCCGGGATCGCCCCTGTCTGTATCTGTATCGGCGCGGTGCTGATGCTGTATTCCCAGAAAAAGAAGCACAAATATATAGGTCAGGTGATTCTTGGATTTGGTATTCTGTTTCAGGGACTGAGCTCCATGAGTGCCTCGATGTCCCCTTTGAAGGACTCTCCGGCATTCCTGAATTTTATTTCAAGCGCGAAAAATCCACTGATCGGTTTCCTGATCGGCGTAGTGCTCTGTGCCATACTTCAGAGCTCTTCCGCTGCAGTCGGGGTTCTGCAGGCGCTTGCGCTGCAGGGACTGATGCCGCTGGATTTTGCCGCATTTGTAATCTGTGGAATCAATGTCGGTTCCTCTACTCCGCCGCTTCTCTCCGCGCTGAACGCGAGAAATAACGCAAAGCGGGCGGCGATGATCTATCTTATATTCAATGTCGTGGGCGCGGTTATCTTTGTTCCGCTTACCATGATTTTCCCAGTCGCACATATTATTGAGTCTCTTGTGCCGAGCGCAATGTTCCAGATTTCCGTGTACCACATCCTGTTTAAAGTTGTGACAGGTATTATTCTGCTGCCGCTGACCGGGCTGGTGGTAAAGTGGACATACCGTATTATTCCCAAGCAGGCGCATGAGAACGCGTTTCGCCTGGAATATATTGATAAAAATATGTCGGTGGCATCCCCGGCCGTGGTGACGCTGCAGGTAGGCAGGGAGGTAGAGCGCATGGGAAGCCTTGTGCGTGAGAACCTGGAGCGCGCGAGACATACGCTGCTGGATCAGGACGTCTCGAACGGGCGCGAGATTCGCGATACGGAGGATGTGATTGACTATCTGGCATCGGAGATCACCGAGTATCTGACCACAATCAACGCGGCAGAGATGCCTGCCAGCGTATCCCGCTATATGAGCTGTGCGTTCCATACCATCAATGACCTGGAGCGGATTGGCGACCACGCGATCGTAATTCTGGGACAGACGGAGACGAGCGTAGAGATCGGGGCACCGTATTCCATGGAAGCACAGGACGATCTGGCGGAGATTTTTGAACAGGATCTGCAGCTGTATGATATGACAATGGAGTCATTCAGCAAGCACAGCATCACCCCGGAGGTCTGGATGGAGATCCGCAAGCGGGAACGCCGGATCACGAAGAGGGCGTCAAAGGCGCAGGCGAGCCATATGGATCGACTGAAGGACGGCCAGTGCTCGTTTGAAAAGGGGCTTACCTTTGTCGAGGTGCTTGACAGCTTTGTGCGTATCGCAAATCATTCAGTCAACATCGCGGAGGAGAGCGGGGCGGATTTCCTGAATTCGATGTTAAAGTCGGAGAACGGGTAACCGGTTAATAAGAAACTGTTGACAAAAAAAAATCATACTGTTATGATTCATATGGTCGAACAAGGGCGTTCTTCCTTTTTATGTGGGAGAACGTTTTTTATCATATAGGAAAGTTCTCCGAACTTCCCTGTATGATAAAAATTTATGCGCACGAATGCGTATGGAATTTTATTGCTTCGCAATACGCATTCGGCGCGGCAAAAAAGTGTGCTTCCTGAAGTTTAGTAAATTCGCGAGTGTGTGCGAAGCACACTTTTTTATATGTAGTGGTGCTCGCATCAGCAAGCATGAGAGTTTACAGTAAACGAATAAGGATGTTTCTTATAATATTTTTTATCTGGTTCAAAAAGGAGTAAATTATGAGCAGGTATACGAGAGAAGATATTTGCAGGATCATTGAGGAAGAGGATGTGCAGTTTATCCGTCTGCAGTTTACGGATATGTTTGGCATGCTGAAGAATGTCGCTGTGACGATCAATCAGCTGGATCGCGTCCTGGATAATAAGGTTACGTTTGACGGGGCTTCGATAGAGGGGTTTGCGCGCATTGAGCGTTCGGATCTTTGCCTGCACCCGGATCTGGACACGTTTGCGATTTTTCCGTGGCGGCCGCAGAATGGTAAGGTGGCTCGTTTTATCTGTGATATCTGCTACTCGGACGGGAAGCCGTTTGGGGGCGATCCGCGGTACATTTTGAAAAAAGTGATCGCAGATGCGTATGAGATGGGGTATCGGCTGGAGGCGGGGCCGGAGTGCGAGTTTTTCCTGTTCCACACGGACGATGAGGGCAGGCCGACGACGGTTACGCATGAACAGGCGGGGTATTTCGATATCGCGCCGATTGATCTGGGGGAAAACGCGAGAAGAGATATGATCCTTACGATGGAGGATATGGGATATATTGTGGAGTCCTCCCACCATGAAGCGGCACCGGGGCAGCATGAGATTGATCTGCGCTATGACGAGGCGCTGCAGAGCGCGGACGGGATCATGACTTTTCGGCTTGCCGTAAAGACGGTGGCAAAGCGGCATGGCCTGCACGCTTCCTTTATGCCCAAGCCGATTGCGGGCGTGAACGGCTCCGGCATGCACATTAATATGTCTCTTACGAAGGATGGAAGGAATGTATTTTATGACGGCTCTGACCCGATTCATCTGAGCCGGGAGGGGCGCTGGTTCATCGGCGGCCTGCTCCGGCATATCCGCGCGGTGACGGCGGTGACAAATCCCATCGTGAATTCCTACAAGCGGCTGGTGCCCGGATTTGAGGCTCCCGTTCATGTCGCATGGTCTGCAAAAAACCGGATTCCGCTGATCCGCATCCCGATTATGGGAAATGGGACAAAACGCATCGAGCTGAGAAGCCCGGACAACGCGGCGAATCCGTATCTCGCGTTTGCAGTCTGCATGGCTGCCGGCCTTGATGGCATCCGCAATCAGATTACGCCGCCGGAGAATGTGGACGAAAACCTGCACGCACTGGCGGAGGAGGATCTGAGGGCAAAGGGCGTGGAGCGTCTGCCGCGTACACTTCTGGAGGCTGTGGAGGCACTGGAAGCGGATACGTATATCTGCAATGTCCTTGGAGAGCACGTGACAAAACGTTTTATTAAGTCGAAAAAAGAAGAGTGGGAGGAATATCAGGCAAGCGTCAGCAAATGGGAGCTGGACCGCTATCTTGCCAGGATCTGAAGCCCTGTCGATGGAAACAGGTTATGCGCATCTGAGGCAAAGCGTGTACTTAGGACCTGTCACGAAATTACCTGGGCATCTTGCACTGCTCAGGTTATTCCGTGCCAGTTCCTTACGGCAGGAGGAATTCGATGGTAAACATAAATATAGTGGTGGTTTTTCCCAAACCAGAGGATGCGAAAAGTGTCCGGAATCTGCTGATTCGAAGCGGATATACGGTTCGCGCGGTCTGTACCAGTGGCGCGCAGGCGCTTACCGCGGCGGACCGGCTTGGTTCCGGCGTCATTGTATGCGGCTACAAATTTCCGGATATGGTGTACTCGGAGCTGTTTGAGGATATGCCGTCCTCCTTTGGGATGCTTCTGGTCGCTTCTGCGCGGGCTGTGAGCGAAGGTGTGGCGGAAGGCGTTCTCTGTGTGACGATGCCCTTTCGCGTAAATGACCTGCTGGATTCGCTGGAAACCGTGATCAGTCAGATGGAGCGGCGCAGACGGCGAAAGCGTATGATGGAGCCTCATCGTACTGAGGAGGAGAAAAAGCTGATTGCGGATGCGAAATCCCTGCTGATGGAACGCAACAAGATGACAGAGGAAGAGGCGCATCATTATCTGCAGAAAACCAGTATGGACAGCGGGACAAATATGGTAGAGACAGCGCAGATGCTTTTTGCGCTGATGCGGGAATGAGAAGGATATGTCCCGATTTTCGCTGAAAATCGAGGGCGCAGGTCGTTGCCGGGTGGTATTTTGTCCGGAAAAAGGACAGGATATTCAACGATTGAAGCGGCGGAAAAAGGATAGAAACAGGACAGGCAGGAAAGGAGTGTTTGTGAGGCATGAAATTTACTAAAATGCACGGCGCGGGAAATGATTACATCTACGTCAATTGCTTCAGTGAGCACATAGAGAATCCCACGGAGGCGGCGATTCGTCTGAGCGACCGTCATTTCGGAATCGGTTCTGACGGATTGATACTGATTAAGCCTTCTGACAAAGCGGATTTTCAGATGGAGATGTACAATGCGGACGGCTCGCTTGGCGCGATGTGCGGCAATGGCATCCGCTGCGTGGCGAAATATGTCTATGATTACGGCCTGACGGATCAGACGCGGATCAGTGTGGAGACCGGAAGCGGCGTGAAATATCTGGAT
>JAJQIE010000346.1 GCA_021199395.1 Lachnospiraceae bacterium
GTTTTACTGACAGATGAGGCAGGGGAAGATACATACGTTGATACCTATACAGATATCGTCAGCCTTGACGGCGACGGCACGGAGGATGCATCCTCAGATGAGGATACGGCTACAACAGAGGCAGCCGTTGGGGAAGCGGTGCTTGCGAGCACAGGCATAAGCTCGGCGGATAACATTCTTGCGGCGGCAAAGCTCAATCGGGAGCAGGTACGCGCAAAGAGTAAGGAAGAGCTGCAGGATATGATAGACAGCGCGGATATTGCAGATGATCAGAAGCAGGAAGCGATCACGGCGATGACCACATTAACGCTCAATGCGGAAAAGGAGTCCGCCGCGGAGCTTTTGCTGGAGGCAAGCGGATATGCGGACTGCGTTGTGAGTATCACAGAGGATACCGCCGATGTCGTCATAAATGCGTCCGAGCTGACAGAAGCGCAGCGTGCGCAGATTGAAGATATCGTAAAGCGCAAAACGGAGGTGGCAGGTGAAAATATTGTGATCACACCGGCTGCGGCCGCGGATGCCGGTGGTTCGGATATTTCGGGAGATGCGGATTCTGCGGCTGAAACCGATATGGAAGAAAATGGCCAGGAGAGCTAAAAATACAAGAAGGGCTGCGCTCTGCGGATTTCTCCGTTCCTCAGAGCGCAGGCTTTTACAAATAATAAAAGTGCAGAGAAATAATAAAAATGTGAAAAAAATGTGAAAAATCGACTTGACTTATACGCCCTGGCAGAATAAAATAAAAATAATAAAGTCTGAGGCGGGAAATGATAACATACCACAAATCTGAGGGACTGTGGATAGTATCAAAGAATCGGACAATAAAAACAAGGGAGGATATGAGTGTGATAAAATCAACAAAAAAGAAATCTCTTCTGTTTGTATTATTTTTGCTCCTTGTATTAGTGACGAGTTATGTACAGGCAGATGATATCAAAGTGATTTCTGTGAACAGTTCTGTAAAATGGCAGCCGACGGAGCGTGGGTATATTACCTATCAGTTCAAGGTATCCTCCACTGGAAAGATGAATGTCATTTTAAAGCACAAGAACCTTTATTCTACAGATACATACTGGACAGTCGAACTGCTGGCTGACGATATGGATACGGTGCTTCAGACCTACGATTCGACCGGTACGGATACTACATATACTGGAGCGAGCTTTGGCGTAACAAAAGGAACCTACTATGTCAGAGTATATGCGAGGAAGTCATGTTCCCACAAGTTCAGCGATACGCCGGTTACGCTGAATGTGAAGTTTGTGGAGTCGAGTAACTGGGAGGTTGAGTACAATGCTTCTAAAAAGGAAGGCAACAACAAGCAGGGTACGGCGACCCCTCTGACATTGAATAAATATAAATACGGTACTATTTATTCAAAGTCCGATGTTGATTATTACACTTTCAAGGCGAAAAGCGACGGCTATGTGACGATTACGTTCAAGCATAAAAATATTTATGAAGCAGATGCTTACTGGACTGTTCAGCTTGTAAACTCTAAGACAGGAGTGGTTTATGAAACTACATCGGCTGGCACGAAGAAGAGTCTGACTACTACAACTATTGGTGTGTCGAAAGGTACCTATTTTGTCAGGATAAGCTGTGCCGGTAACAATTACAGCAGTGTGGATTACAGTGTTCGTGTAAAATATACGAAATCTTCTTCATGGGAGCAGGAATATACCAGCTCGACGAATAAGTACAACAATTCCATGTCAAGCGCAAATAAGCTTACAGTAAACAAGACTATGAGTGGTACGCTCAGCACGGAATCTGATGTGGATTACATGAGATTTACCATAAAGTCAGCCGGAAGTGTCAATATTATTCTCAGCCATAAGTATATTGCGAATGCTCACACATATTACAAGATTTCACTATATAATTCTCGGACGAAACTGGTGACGAGTTTTGTATCAAAGGGTGTTGATGTAGCAGTTTCAAAATCAATTAAGCTAAGTTCGGGAACCTATTTTGTCAGGATAGAAAAAGGCGCTAAATGGAATTCATCTCCATACAAGATCACAGTGAAAAAATAAGTGATGTGTAAATCACATTCAGTAAAGCAGATGGAGAAATCCATCTGCTTTTTATCATACAGGAAAGTTCTTCGAACTTTCCTGTATGATAAAAAATTATGCACACGAATGCGTATGGAATTATGCAGCTTGCACTGTAGTCATAAGGAACCTTATATGGGACGCAAGAGGAAACCAGTATGAATAATTTGTATTTTACTGCCGCACAAAAGAGTGTAGCACATTTGCAGGAAATGTACCCGAATTTGGGGGTATGCAATATTGGGGGAAGCGTTCAGTTGGGACGATATTGCGATGAAAAAAGGCTGAAGAAGGTTCTCAATATACTGATTCAGGAGAATCCCGTCCTGTGTCTGCAAATAGACAGATTCGGAAAGCCATATTTAGATTTACATGAGGTAATACTGTATCAGTGGAATGGAAACGAAAATCCGACACAAGAACAATTATCTCACTGGCTGATGATTCCTTTTGGTGAAAAGGACTGTTCTTTATGTGAGTTTATGTATCGGTATACAGACGATGGAACCATCCTGTTTGTAAAAGTACATCATTTGCTTCTCGACAGCTATGGTATTACCATTTGCCTGAAAAAGCTGTTGATGCTTCTTGATAAAATAGAGGATGGAAAAAATGAATATTCTGATAACCTGGCTGTGGATAGCCGTTTTATTGACACAATGAAAGACGAGCATCCGGTTTCTGAACGTGCCCTGACCTGGTTTTCCAGGCAGTTTTCCTTAAATGATGTGTGTGGACAGCCGATGAAAACGACAAGCTTTGGGGAGATAAATGGAACGCACAAGAGGTTTCATATACCGGATTGTCTTTTTCAGCAAATGAAGCAGGTAGAGGCGGATCAGGGATTTTCCCTGGAGGTTCAGTTTGCAGCATCTCTCTCCGTTTATTTTGCGAGGGTGAATGGAAGCGGTAATTATACATTTGGAAGAAGCCTTCTGAACAGGAGAAAAGCGGATATGGATTTGCCCGGAATGATGGCAAATACTCTTCCGGTTTTCATCAAATTGCAGGACTCTTCTGATTTTTGGTGCTTATGCAGGAAAATAAAAGATTATTTTTATAGCATGATGAGATATTCAAATCTGGATCAGGAAATTTTGCGCCAGAGATTGGGAGTGACCAGACCGCTTTACGATGTAATGCTAACGTTTCGACGGCAGAAATTCATACCGTTTATTGGAGAGATTGAACAAAAAGAAATCGACAATCCTTTGCTGGAGATTCCTTTGCGCATTTATCTGGATGAACTGCCAGAAGGGCTTAGGGCAGATTTTCATTATCAGATATCCTGTTACCAGGAAAAAGAGATAGAAGCTATTTATGCGAGGCTCCTTTGGATACTGGAGCAGGGACTGAAAAATGCATACCTGAACAGAATAACCGTTTTATCAGGAGCGGATCGGAAGCTTTGGACTATGCTAAACGCGACTGAGTGTCCGTTTCCAGAGGAAACAATACTTCAGAAAATCAGGCATATTGCGGAAAAATCCGGAAGCAAAATGGCTCTATGTTACCGGGAATCTCATCTGACGTATAAGGAAATGCTTGAAAAAGCCGGACGGGTGGCATTTTTTTTGCTTGAGCATGGTGTCCGCAGCGGTAGTATCGTAGGCGTGTGCCTGGATCGCCCACTTGAAATACCGTGCGTGTTTTTAGGAATCTGGGAGGCAGGCGCAGCCTTTTTGCCTGTCAGCACCAGGGAAAGCGAGGCGCGGGTACGGGAAGTCTCACGGATGTGTGATTATTTCTGGGATGGCAGCATTCGTCTGGATGGGATTTCCGCAGTACCTGAAACAGTCTGCTTTCCGGAATGTTCTTTCGAACTGCCCGCTTACTGTATGTTCACTTCCGGAAGTACCGGAAAAGCGAAGGCTGCAGTCATATCACACTTGTCTCTGGCATGTCGCCTTTCGTGGATGGAACAGAAATGGCATTGCGCGGACTCGGTGCTTCAAAAGGCTGCATATACATTTGACGTATCTGTCTGGGAATATTTTCTCCCTCTCTCGCAGGGAGGCTGTCTGTATCTTTTGGATGAGGCGGAAAAGAAAAATCCAGAGGTGATCCTTTCATCTCTGGCGTACAGGAAAATTCGAACGGTACATTTTGTGCCTTCCCTGTTAAGCGTATGGATGGACTATGCACAAAAAAGAAAGGCGCAGCTTCCATATTTGGAGCATGTTTTTTCCAGTGGCGAAGCGTTATCCCCTGAGCTGGCGGATCGGTTTTATCGACAGTTTCCTGACGTCAGGCTGCATAATCTGTACGGACCGACGGAATGTACGATTGATGTGACGGGATATGATTGTAAAAAAGGAGACAAAACGATTCCGATTGGTACTCCGGCATTCTGGACTCGCGTGGAGATTGTTGACAATGAAAAAAGATGTCTTCCGCCTGGTGTAGAGGGAGAGCTTTCCATTCGTGGGGCATTGGTAGGTGAGGGTTATTATGAGTATGAGTCTGACAGATTCCGAACCGGAGAGCAGGGAGAAAAGATATTCGATACAGGCGACCGTGCCATGCTGGGCTTTGATGGACAGATCTATTACCTTGGCAGGAGGGACGGGCAGCGTAAAATAAATGGCATGCGAATAGATCTTGAACAGATTGAATCGGTCATGCGTATGATGCCGGAAGTACAGCGTGCGGCCGTATTATGCCAAAAAAACCGGATTATTGGATTTTATATGGCAAATAAACCGGTGGAAGATATGCAACATTATCTTACGGAGAAGCTTCCATATTACTGTATTCCTTCAAAAATTGTTTTTTGCAGAGAGATGCCGCTTACTCCAAACGGGAAAATCGACCGTTCGTCCCTGTCGGAGCAGATTCCGCCCGTACACACGCATATGCCACAAAACAAGAGAGAGAAAATCCTGCTGGATTTGGTCAGGGAAGAAATCGGAATTCAGGTCGATCCGGAGGAGAATCTGTTTCTTGCCGGCCTGGACTCTCTGTCGGTGATGGCGCTGGTATTGAAAGCCGAGGAGAAGGGAATATATCTGACAACGACAGATTTTTATGAAAAACGCTCCATTCGCGCCCTGGCCGAGCTGGAAAAGCCGGGCTGCTGCTGGCTGAACCGCCAGGCTAATCAATGCCTTGTAGTTGCTTTTCCTTATGCTGCCGGTTCTGCGGAAGACTATACTGTGCTGGCAAAGCTTCTGAAACGATTGAAAATAGACTTTTGCGTAGCTGCTGATGCGGAAAAAATACCGGATATCAGTTTCTATGATAAAACAGTTCTGCTGGGGTACTGTACAGGGACAGCCGAGGCATTGCGATTAGCTGCGGATATGAATGATATGGGGAAAAAGCCGGATGGAATGGTTCTGTGCGCGGCGATTCCACCATCCGAAAAGGAAGCTCAGCGTGGTTCTCCATGGAGGTTCATGAGCGATCATACAGTTGAACGATTTTTAAACTATCTGCATGGCGGTTCCGCCCGAATGGACGAGAATACGATACGCCTGTTCCGAAAGGATACGGA
This sequence comes from Lachnospiraceae bacterium, assembly GCA_021199395.1. Lineage (GTDB taxonomy): Bacteria > Bacillota > Clostridia > Lachnospirales > Lachnospiraceae > Choladousia. The sequence continues at coordinate 5,560 of JAJQIE010000346.1, forward strand.
TCGTTATTTCAGCTATTTTCAGCGTCCTGGATGTAGTGTGGATATAAATGCTGTAATTTTACTGGGAGAGCGGGATATTCTTACTTTTCCGGCCAGATTTCGGCAAAAACAATGGAAAAAATATCTGAAAGGCAGTATAAGCTGCCATATTCTTTCGCATCGTGGTCACTTTTTCCTGGACAGAAGCGCCCGCCTGATTGCCGGGGAGATTCATAAATTGTTTGAAAAGTGCGAAAAGTAAATGCTCTGGAGGTAATATATGCATCCATTTATAACAATAGGAAACATTACATTTGAAAGTTACACGCTGATGATTAATTTGGGAATGCTGATTGGACTCTTTTCAACCTGGTGGCTTCTTGAACGTTACTGTGAAAAGGAGCGGTTTTGCTGGAAGCTGCTTTTGTTTCTGATTGGTATTCTGCTTGTGGGGATTCCCTTTTCTCATTTCCTGAAAAATCTGTTTGGAGGTTCGGAGGATGGAACGCATTTTCTGGGCCGGGTGCTCCTGATTTGCGTTTTTACACCGGCTTTCCTGCAGCTTTTCTGGAAAGAAGAATCAGGCAGACTTCAGGCAGCAAATGCCGTAGCAATGTATTTTGTGATACAGCATTTTTTCGACCGGATTGGTTGCTGGATGAATGGCTGTTGCGGGGGTATTTATATAGATTGGTTGAACATGAAATTCCCGTCTCAGCTTTTCGAAGCGTTCATGATGGCAGCTTTGGGGGCGGCGCTAGCTGTGAGGATACGAAAAGGCCGGGCATTCTTTTTTCAGACCGGTATGGGATTTGCCGCTGTCATATTTGTCTCTGAATTTCTGATTGACCAGCCGGAACTTGGGAGAGTTTTGGGCCTCACCTCAGTACAATTTGGCGCAATGATATTGCTGGTATGGGGCATTGCAGGCCTGCTTCGAATCAGGAAGATTTGACAATCCATGAATAGCTGTGGTACGATGAGTGAAATTGTTAAGGGGGCAAAGTGATGAAAATTAACGGAAGATACAAAAAGCTACTGTTGCTTGCGGTACTGCTTGGGATGCTTTTCTGTGTGGGCAGCGTGAAAGCTTCAGCCGCGACAAATACTGCGACGAACGCAGTGAAGCAGGCGGTCCAGGTTACCGGCGGAGAATGGGTGAAGAAAAGCGCCGGGCTAAAGTACAGGTATGCGGATGGCAGCTATGCAAAGAATGTCTGGCTGAAGATTGACGGAGGAATTTACCACATAAACGCAAAGGGAGTCTGCGAGACCGGATGGTTTACCTGGGAGGACAACCGTTATCTGGCGAATAAATCCGGAAAGCTTTATGTCAGTAAATGGCATACCAACAAATATGGGACATATTATCTGCGCGCATCCGGAGCGATGGGAAAAAGCCAGTGGCTGAAAATCAGCGGCAAGTATTATTATTTTAACGCAAAGGGCCGACTTGTCACCGGGAAAATATTTTCCGTAAACGGCAAATATTATTGCGTGGATAAGAAGGGCGTCCGTGTAAAAAGCTCCTGGATCACAAAGAATGGAAAGACCTACTATTTTGACGCCAGTGGCGTGCGCGTACAGGACACATGGAAGAAGATTAAAGGAAGCTATTATTATTTCGACAAAAAGGGGATTCTGCTGACAAGCCAGTGGGTCGGGGATTATTATGTGGGCAAGGATGGAGCAAGGCTGACGGATTGTGAAGTGGACGGCTATAAGCTGGATTCTACCGGTAAAAAGATTGAATTTACCGGCAAATATATTTTTGTCGGCGATTCCCGCACGGTCGGGATGTCAAATGCCGTTTCCAAATCGAATACCGTATACATAGGAGAGGTTTCAATGGGACTTGTCTGGCTGAAATCCGTCGCCAGCGTGAAGCTTGCCTCCTGCCTGGATGCAGACTCCAATGCAAAGGTGATCCTTGGGTTTGGAATTAATGATTTATCCCTGATTTCCTCGTATATTTCCTACTATAAAACCTTGTTGAAAAAATATCCGGATACGGAGTTCTATATTCTCTCTGTCAATCCGGTAGACGAGGCGGTTGCGAAGAAAAAGGGATTTACGGTTACAAACAGCCAGATTCGGACGTTTAATAAATCCATGAAAGCTGCATTCCCGGACAATTATCTTGATACATACACGTATCTGCAGAAAGCCGGCTTCGGCACTCCGGATGGTATTCATTATAATGCGTCTACTTACGTAAAGCTGTATGACTATATTATATCGGAAATAGGCTAGATGAGCCGGAAGATTGCAAAGAAAGCCCGGACTTCTATTGTTTCAGGCCACATTCAGATAGCCTGGTCTGGGTGTGACATATAGTTTCCTATTTACTCTCATCCCTGCCCGGCGCTGCCTCATGGGTGAGAAAGGATGGATACATTTCTTCGTAGGCTTCCATCTCTGCCTCAGAAGCGGGCGGTGTCGGCATCAGGCCGGTGCAGTCATTTGCCAGACAAATATTGCCTGAATAGAGAGAATCTGACCATTCGGAGCTTTCCGGGGTGTCGGATTCTTTTTGCTTTTCCTTTTGTTTTTTATTCTGCTTTTCTTCCTGTTTCCGCAAAAATTGAATACAGGATTCCTCTGCTGTGTTATTTTCGTTTTCCATTCTCATGTTTTTCCTTTCCGACAGATTTCAGATGAAACAGTGAATGACAAAGTATTTTTTGTTGTTCACTATAGAATGCCCGGTTTACCAGGCTTTTATAAGTCCATGAGCAGATTTTTCCTGATTTATACCAAGAAAAAATGTAACTGAACTATTAAGAAAAAATTACAAATAATCAGAGATATTTTGTTTGACTTTTTCGTCAAATAAAGATATCATATTGTCAGATATAATCACATAGATATAATTATGCAGGTATAAATGGAGGTGTGTTTTGTATAGCAAGACATATACGGCTGCCCTGAATGGGGTTCAGAGCAGGATCATTTCGGTGGAAACAGACGTCAGCGACGGGCTGCCTGTTTTTGCGATGGTGGGCTATCTGGGTTCGGAGGTTAAGGAGGCGCAGGAACGGGTGAGGACAGCTCTGAGAAATTCCGGCTTTCCCATGCAGCCTAAGCGTATTATGGTCAGCCTTGCTCCGGCAGACATACGTAAATCCGGCTCCGGCTATGATCTGCCGATCGCGGTCGCATTGCTTGCCGCTCATCATGTACTGTCTGCGGAGGCTTTGAAAGGGATGTTTTTTGCGGGAGAGCTGGGTCTGGACGGCAGGGTCTGTGGCATTCGGGGGATTTTAGGCATGGTGATGGAGGCGAAAAAGGCCGGTTTTACCGCATGTGTCATTCCGGAGGAAAACCTTGCTGAAGGCGGGGTGATTCAGGGGATCGATGTCTATGGCGTATCGACCCTGCGCGATGTGGTAGAGCATATGCTGGGAATCCGGCAGCTAAAAAAAGCTGCTATTAATATAGAAGAAAAGCTGCATGAGCCTCCCAGCAGAATGGAAAAGGATTTTGCGGATATACGCGGACAGGCACTGGCGAAGCGGGCGGCGGAGATCGCCGCGGCCGGTATGCACAATCTTCTTCTGACCGGACAGGCAGGGGTGGGAAAAACCATGATCGCCCAGCGGATACCCGGCATTCTCCCGCCGCTTCACCCGGATGAGGCGCTGGAAGTCACTCAGATTCACAGTGTGGCGGGGACGCTGCCAGGAGAAGGGCTCATTACCCAGAGACCATTCCGTATGCCTCATCACACAGTATCGGCGGCGGCTCTGGCAGGGGGAGGCGTCATACCGAGGCCTGGCGAGATCAGTCTGGCGCACAGAGGCGTACTGTATCTGGACGAGCTCCCGGAATTTCAGCGGGAGACGCTGGAAATACTGCGGCAGCCATTAGAAGAGGGCGAGGTGCGGATTTCCAGAAGCAGCGGCCAGTATATTTTCCCGGCGGATTTTATGCTTGTCGCGTCCAGAAATCCATGGCTTTGCGGATTTTATCCGGATCGCTCGCGGTGCACCTGTTCAGAGGGAGAGATCCGCAGCTATCTCCACCGGATCAGCAGACCCCTGCTGGATCGCATTGATCTGCATGCGGAGGTGCGTCCGGTGACCTATCAGGAGCTTTCGGATTGCGGTCCGGAGGAGGGAAGCCTTGAGATCCGCGAACGGGTGCTTCATGCGCAGGAAATCCAGAACCGCCGCTATCAGGGGACAGAAATCCGTTTCAACGCTGCCCTGCCGCCTTCACAGATTGAAAAATAC
>JAJQIE010000040.1 GCA_021199395.1 Lachnospiraceae bacterium
TTATATATTCGGTTGGCATCCAAATATAGACATCTGAGCTTTCAACAAAAGTCTTAAATACTTCATATTCATAGAGCTCTCTTATTTTACTATAATATAAATTATAATTGGAATACACAAGATCATCTGATACATAAATTGTTATTCGGAAAATAGACAACGGCGCATTAATATTAAAAATATATTTCTGTATTTTTCTCATATCTTCATATTGAGACATAAGATCTTTCTCTTCCTGGGTAAAAATACTCTGAATTTCGTCGCTGTTCTGAACAATATAAGCAGCATAAAGGTTGTTTTCTACCAATGATTCTAATGAATCCTTAGCCTGAAGAAATGCATCTTCCGAAACATCCTTAACCTGCTGAATATAAAATTTCGATATGTTAAAATAAGACAGGCTGATTCCCAAGACAAAGATTAACGTAATGATAAAAATATACGAAAACAGAAACTTTTTTTGCAAGTTTATATTATTTATCTTTCTTTCTATTTTCAAACATAATCTTCCAATCCAACCCATCTTCTAATATTCCTTTGTTTTTAAAACCTTCTCTCTATACTCAAAAGGTATCATATTAAAATGCTGTTTAAAAACCTTAGTAAAATATTTTGAATCAGTATAGCCACATTTTGTCGCAACATCACTAATAGCAATACCACGATCCTCTAACAGAAGAGAGGCATATTCCATCCTCATAATACGAATATATTGACCAATCGTCTTTCCTGTCTTTTGCTTAAACAATGTAGAAAGGTACGTAGGAGAAAGATATACAGATTCCGCTATGTCCTGGACAGATAAATTCTCTTCCATAAAGTGATTTCTAATATATTCAATTGCCTGTAATATCGAACGATTTCCAGACAACATATGATCTGCATTTTCAAAAAAAGCCTGAATATTTTCGCTGAGATATTTATAACATTCATCCAGCGTCTCCAGACCATTTATTCTTCTCCAGAGAAATTCCTGTTCATTTTTATCCTTAGAATCATTTAATTTTATCAGGCTTTTCCTTGCATTATGATAAATAAAATAATTAAGCTGAAAAAAGCTGTTTCTTACAATATCTGGCAGTTCATGGCCATCTTTCTTATATAACGCATATACCTGTCTGGCACACTCTTCCGCCCGTTCACGTTCATAAGCCACAATCGCTTTGCAAAACTCCTGATAAAGCGCCTCATTTCTTTCCGCCAGTTTATTATCCTCATTCTTTTTTCCCTGCATTTCCCACCTATTTCTATAAAAAAAACAGCTTTGCATGGAAATAATCGCCTGCTGATACTGGGCAGTCAAATTGGAACTTCCCTTTTCCATATTGCTTTTTGCAATATAAACAGTAACTCGTTTACTCTCACATTCTTTTGTATATAAATAAAAAGGCCATTCAATTTCTTTATCCCAATCCTGCTGCTTCTCTATATTCAAAAAAAGAATAATGTAAGAATCCTCCTTCACATATGCAAACAGTATTTTCCCAGCAAACAAAACCTCCAAATGACGTTTTTCTTCCATAATATCCAAAAAAACAGACGAATTACCATGTATAATATATCGCACAACAGCACAACAAAAATAAGTCTGTTTTTCCATTAGTGTTTTCGTCTCTGCTGGAAGATGCGCATACAATTCCTGCGAAGGTTTTCCTTTAAGAAGCTGCTGGATAAACTGCTCTTTGATTATTTGTGTGCTAGTATCAATTAATGCTATAGTCTCATTCCGCTTTTCTTCCATTGTTTTTTCAGATAAACACTGACTCACCGCTCTTTCAATACACTCTTCCAATTCCTGAATCTGAATTGGCTTCTCCAGATATTCGATCGCGGACAGATGAATCGCTCCCTTTAGATATTCTTTATCCGAATATCCACTCAAAAATATAATCTTTACAGAAGAATTCTCCTTTCGAAGCGCATTGCACAACTCGATTCCATTCATATGGGGCATACAGACATCTGATATCACAATATCTATATTTTCCTTCTGCATAATAGAAAGCGCTAATGCGCAACCATCCGCAAGAAAAGTCCTGTATACCCCTAGTTCTTTCCATGAAATATGCCTTTGTATTCCTTCTCTCGTTGTTTCCTCATCATCAATAATCAGCACCTGAATGCCTGAATCCATTTCTCTCTCCTCCCGCTCTAATCAATACCCTCCGTTGAGGGATTCAATTAAATGGTATTGTTCAAAGCATTCAGGATCAAACTTTACCACTCAAATTTCTTTTCAAAATAACCTTTCAGATCCTCTATCTTCACGCGTTCCTGCTCCATCGTATCGCGGTCGCGCACGGTCACCGCTCCATCCTCCTCGGAATCAAAATCGTAGGTCACGCAGAACGGCGTACCAATCTCGTCCTGTCTTCTATAGCGTTTTCCAATATTTCCACGGTCGTCAAATTCGCAGTTGTAATATTTTGAAAGCGACGCATAGACCTTTTCAGCGCCCTCGTTCAGCTTTTTCGAGAGCGGCAGCACGCCGATCTTTACCGGAGCGATAGCCGGATGGAAATGCAGCACGGTACGCACGTCTCCGCCCTCAAGCTCCTCCTCGTCATACGCGCTGCAGAGGAATGCCAGCACCACGCGATCCGCGCCGAGTGACGGCTCAATCACATACGGGATATATTTCTCTTTCTTTTCGTCGTCAAAATAGCTCATATCCTGGCCGGATGTATTCTGGTGCTGCGTCAGGTCATAATCGGTGCGGTCCGCAATGCCCCAGAGCTCGCCCCAGCCGAACGGGAACAGGAACTCAATGTCTGTCGTACCCTTGCTGTAGAAACACAGCTCCTCCGGCGCGTGGTCGCGCAGGCGCAGCTCCTCTTCCTTCATGCCAAGCGTCTTCAGCCACTCAAAGCAGAAGCTTCTCCAATACCGGAACCAGTCAAGATCCGTCCCCGGCACGCAGAAGAACTCCAGCTCCATCTGCTCAAATTCACGCGTACGGAACGTAAAGTTCCCCGGTGTAATCTCATTGCGGAAGGATTTTCCGATCTGTGCGATACCGAACGGCAGCTTTTTGCGGGAGGTCCGCTGTACGTTTTTAAAGTTTACAAAAATGCCCTGCGCAGTCTCCGGACGCAGATAAACGGTATTCTTCGCATCCTCAGTCACGCCCTGGAATGTCTTGAACATCAGGTTAAACTGGCGGATATCGGTAAAATTATGCTTGCCGCAGGACGGGCACGGAATCTGGTGCTCCTCGATGAAGCTTTTCATCTCCTCCTGGGAAAACGCGTCAATCGGCTTTTCAAGGGCAAGCCCTTTCTCCGCGCAAAAATCCTCGATGACCTTGTCCGCACGAAAACGCTCGTGGCACTCCTTGCAGTCCATCAGCGGATCGGCAAAGCCGCCGAGATGCCCAGACGCCACCCATGTCTGCGGATTCATCAGAATCGCACAGTCCACGCCGACATTATAGGGATTCTCGCGGACAAACTTCTGCCACCATGCCTGTTTTACGTTGTTCTTCAGCTCAACGCCGAGGTTCCCGTAGTCCCAGGTATTCGCCAGACCCCCGTAAATCTCGGAGCCCGGATATACGAACCCTCTCCCCTTCGCCAGCGCTACGATTTTGTCCATTGTCTTTTCCATAAAGTTCTCCTCTTCTTTTCACATTTCGTAACTGTTCAGTACCTTCACAGCAAGTGCGAAGTACTGTCCTGAACAGTTACCACGTTTCACTGTAACAGCAGCAGATCACCATGCAACCGTTTGCTCCGTGCTTTGCTCTATCATAAACGGCGGAATGCCGTCTACTTTACACCAAACACACCGGTTTACTCATAAAGAATATATACCCGGTTTGCGGCCTTCTGTTCTTCATAAGTCGTCTCCTTTTCCCCGTACACCGCGCTGGACGGAAGTACCAGAACCTCCTCTTCCTCCTGCTCGCCGTTCGCGTTGACCGTATCGGAAGAAATCATCTCAGCATTTGAACTGATGAAGGTTACCTCGCCTTCCTCCAGATGTACCTCCAGAGAGGCCTGCACGATTACCGCCTGTGCGGACATATCTTCAAATACCGTGCCGGTATCCACGGTACCTCCGGATATCGCGCCATCCTTTATCCGGTAAAAATCAGCGTCGAACAGATAGCCCTCCAGCTGTGCGTTGATAATCGTCCCGCAATAAAATTCCGTATTATTAAACTCCGCATAGTCCTCAGGCGATGCATACCTAAGCTCTAATGTGACTGCCGTACCCTCACTGCTAAAGCTCTCTATCCTGACCGAATCTTCTCCGTTTTCCGAATTGTACTCGCTTACCTCTGCGTTGATCATGCTTTCCAGCTCTGCCACGTCATAATAGGACTCGTCAAGCGTTTCCTGAACAATCTCCGTCACGCTTCCGTCCGACGCTATGGAAATCGCGTCTGCTTCCTGCGGCGTCCACGCTTCCTGCTGTTCCAGAATATTACAGCCGCCCGCCATCGTCACTGCTGCGCCCAGCAGTAGCGCCACAGCCCTTCTCTTCGCCGTCACCGTATTTCCTCCCAGTTCCCTTCTCACTTTTTCATCAATGCTAATTATTATACATAGAAACGGCTGACGTTTCAACCATTTCTTTTGAATGAACTTTCCTGAATAAGCTTCCCCTGAGTCTATCCGTTCCTTTTCGACAGGTTTTTATCCTGAACCTTTATTCCATCCGTCATCTGCCTGAGGATTTCAAGCGATTTGAATTTTCGATCCACAGAGATGCTGTTGTAATAATCCTGCACGCTCCGGAATTCCCCAAAAATCTCCGGCCGCAGCGTAAACTGATAAAGCTTCTGCATCGGAGCGTGTATCACATAGGAAAGCGCATACCGCGTCGATTCCTGCAAGCTCTGATCCTCCGCCGCCTCATAGGGATACTCGCCATTGATCACCATTGCTTTCATCTCAAAAATACAGCGAATCAGTTCATCATCCGGCTCCGGCTTTGGCAGCGCCTTTAAGGTCGCGTACAGAAGGTTCAGCATCTGAGACGCGTCCAGATTTTCTCTGGTATAGTATTCCGCCAGCTCCATAAAATAGCATGCATAACAGGCAGCGACGACATCCTCTCTCACAGTGCGAAAGTAATCCAGAATCTCCGCCTGCACCATAGTATAGGCATTTTTCCCCTCATAGACAGTGAAGCTGCCAAACACAAACGGGGTGGCAGCGGCCAGCAGCACGCTGTTCGTCCTGCGGGCGCCGCGGGCAAACGCGGTAATCCTTCCCCGCTCTTTTGTCAGAAGAACGGTGCGCCTGTCATATTCCCCTGCCGGTACAGCCGACAACACCATGCCCGTCACCTTTAAGGGATCGCTCATCGCATCTACCGTCCTTCCTATGCCTTACTCCAGTTCCTTCCTGTCATATCCAAAATTCTTTATCATAAAATCACTGTCCCGCCAGTCCTTTTTTACCTTCACCCACAGCTGCAGGTTGACCGGTTCTTCCAGCATCTGTTCCATCTCATAGCGTGCCTGCGAACCGATTTTGCGCAGCATCGCGCCCTGCTTCCCGATTATCATGCCTTTGTGGGATTCTTTCTCACAGATAATCGTCGCTTCAATGTCCATAATCCACTCAGAATCCGCCCTCAGCTGCGATTCTGCCTGCATCCGGCGGCTGCCCGGCGCTGCCTGCGATGCCAACACCGATGTGCCGTTGTCCGGCTGATTCCGGCGATTTCCGGGGTCAGCCTGCAACTGCTGCGTTTTCGAATCCCTGTCCTGCCTGTTTTGACGGCTGCCAGATCCATCCTGCTGCTGCGTCTTCAATTCCCTGCCTGACCGGTTCTGTGAGCCGCCGGACCCACCCTGCCGCAGCGCTGCCGCGGCTCTGCTGTTTCTACGCCTCTGGCTGCCTGCCGAACGCTCCTGCATAGTATCAATAGAAACCGCGATCCCGTGCGGAATTTCCGCCTCCATGCAGCGAAGTACCTTCTCGCGAATCAGTTCCGCCACGATCTGCCGCTGCGGCTGATCCGTCACGGTATCATCGTCATAATACTTTGGTCCGTATGGCAGGTAATGGAAAATCGCGCGGATCACCTGATCCATATGAAGTCCGCGCAGAGCGCAGACCGGAATCATCTCATCAAAATCAAAAATCTCACGATAGGCATCCAGGAAACGCGGAATGTCATTTTTATTTACTGTGTCCATTTTATTCATGATCAGGATTACCGGTAAATGCGTATTCTTCAGCATCTGCGCAATGTGCAGTTCTCCTCTGCCAATATAATCGGTAGGCTCCACCAGCCAGAGCACCACATCGACTTCCTTCAGCGTCTGCTCCGCAGCCGTTACCATATACTCGCCCAGCTTGTTTTTTGCCTTATGGATCCCCGGTGTATCCAGAAAAATGATCTGCCCCTCCTCTGAGGTATAGACCGTCTGGATCCGATTCCGCGTTGTCTGCGGCTTATTCGAGGTAATCGCAATTTTCTGGCCGATCAGATGATTCATCAGCGTAGATTTTCCCACATTCGGCCGCCCGATCAGGGTTACAAACCCGGATTTATAACCTGCTTTTTCCATGGTAAGTCTCCATCCTCACATTCTGCATTTTCTTTTTCCTCGCATTCCGTTTATTTCCATGCTATGATTCGAGCGACAAAAGGGTATGGATACTACGGCTTGCTACGTGCTTCGCACTCTCGCGTCTCCGCTGGCGCTTCAGTCGGCGAATATCCCGCACGAAGTGTGGGATGCCACCCGCGAGGGCCAAACGGACATCCACTGGATGTCCAGCGCCCTGAAAACACTCAGGATTCGCTCCTTTTGGTCAAAAATCATTTATTCACCGCTGCTCAGTGGCTTCACCGAGAAAAACAGCCCGTCCGCAGCTTTGATCTTTTCCTCATTTCCGACTACACAGAATGCGTTCTCATCGAGAATCGCCTGCACCAGAGGAGCAAGCGCGCAAATCTGCTCCGGAGTCGCTGACAACACCTCGTCCCGCTCCTTCTGTACCTGTTCCTCCGTAATCCCCGCAAAATACGCGTTCAGAGAACGCGCGCCCTTTGTCGCCGGGGGCAGCGGAGTGTCCAGGTCGCTGATCGCCCCGATAATATATTTTGTCATCTCGCGCTCATCCGCATCAAATGTACGCAGGTATGCGGGAACACCCTCATAAATTCGGTTGGTTCCGCACAGGTGCGGATCCCGGTAAGAGACAAAATAGGAATCTCCCTGCCGCGTAAACGAGCACATACAGCCATACGCGCCGCCCTTCACGCGGATGTTTACCCACAGATACTCATAGCTCATCAGCACCTTCAGAATCCGGAGCGTACCGGTATAATCAAATCCGGCTTTTCTGAAATTGCCCGCGCGCGCTACATACTGCACCTGTCCCGGAGTCGTAAATCCCTCATTTTTCTTTCCTAGCGCGCACAGTTTTCCGGCTATGCCCACTGTTGACTGTCCCGCAGTCGTCTGAGCTGCCGCTTCCTGTTTCGTCACGGTTTCCTGTTTTACCGTTGTTTCTTTATTTGCCGCTTACTGTTTTACCGCTGCATTATTTTCCGCTGCCGCTACAGGCCTGTCCGCTGTCCCTGCCGGGGATGCCGCACCCATTTTGGCGCAGCTTTCCCGCACGGGCGCTCCTGCCTCACCGGCTGTGGGAAGCTTCGCGGCAAATTCAAGAAGCGGTGTGCGCAAAGCCTCAAGGCCCTCAGCGTCCGAGGTCACACTGACAAACAGGTTTTCCCGGCAAAACAGCAGCCCGCAGAGCTCACGCAGCTTCGCTTTCAGCCCTTCCTTTTTTTCATCAAAATGTTTTTCCAGATCCGCTGCCAGCTCGTAAAATGAAATACCGTTCACAGCGTCATTAAACGCGCTGAACGCAGACAGATAAGCCAGAGCCCGTCCCGCAGCCGCCTGATGCCCGGCGGAAGCAAGCATCATGGACAGCCTTGATTCCAGCTTCGCAACGATCTCATACAGTCTCTTATCGTCCTCAAAACGCGATGTGAGGATTTCTGCCGACATATCAAGCGCATATGGCAATTTGTCGTAAAGCACGCGAGAGCGGATACCCATAAAGGATTTTACATCAGAATCGCAGTCCGCTGCCTCATTCCGGTCAGGCTCCGATTCAGCGGGATTTTCTGCCGGAACCTGGAAAACACTGATGCCCGCCGATATGCCACCAGTATTCATATTAATATCATTATTCAGATCCGCATAGGAAAAATGCTCCGTATCTACCATACCAAGCACGGCTTTCAGAATGCCCAGATAGCCAAGCTCCTCCGCTGGCACCGACGCGGTATCAAAAAGCAGATCCAGATACGCAATTCCATTTGTAAACTCCTCATGGTGCAGCACCGTAAATCCATCCCAGTCATATTCCGTATTTTCAAACGGCGCAGCCTTTTTTCCAATATCCGCGCGGGTCAGCATCGGTATTTTAGCCAGATCCTCCGGTGCGGAGGGAGTCTCCTGAAATTCACGCAGCCGCTTCGTAGCTGCAATCAGCTCCTGTACCTGCTCCCCGCTCAGGGAGTCCTTATAAGCACGCAGCTTTTCCCGCAGCGCGGCATCAGTCCTTGCGGTCAGACCGCGCTCCGGCGTCAGGATTACCAGCGAGGCATGTGTGTTATCCAGAAGATACGTCTGTACCAGATCCTCAAAATAATCCGTCTCTACGCGCTCTTTTAATGCGTCATACACCGCTAACTGTTTCAAATAAGAAAATGGCGCATCGTCATCATACAGCCAGCTGTCAAACACATCCAGGCCATACATCAGTCCCTTTGGATAGGTACCGTAATCCGCCTCGCGGAACTTGAACTCCATAGAATTGATACCCGCATAGAGTGCTTTTTTATCAATCCCCTCTTTTATAATATCCTCCAGCGTCTTTTGTATCACCGAAAGGAACTTCTCAGAATCCGTTTCATTCGCGTTTTTCGCGATAATACTCAGATAGGGCTGATAGATTCCGCCGCCATAGTCCCCCATAATATCATTTCCGATCCCCGCATCCAAAAGCGCCTGTTTCAGCTTCGCGCCCGGCGCGGACAAAAGCGCATATTCCAGCACCTCAAACGCTGTGGAAAGCTCTACGTCCAGCCCAGTCCCAATCACTGCGTTCCACGCCAGATAGGTGTTATTCTCCAGCGTATCTGTCTCCGAGATCGGATAGCTGCGGTTCACACGGCGCAGCTTTTCAAAAGGAGCCTGTAACGCTACGGACGGCAGCTCCTTTTCCGACTGGTCAAACGCGCTCAGATACTCCGCATCCAGCCAGGTCAGCCGCTCCTCCACGTCCATATTTCCATACAAATAAATATAGCTGTTAGACGGATGGTAATGCTTCCGGTGGAAGCTCAGAAAGTCCTCATACTTCAGATCCGGAATATGCTGCGGATCGCCCCCGGATTCCACACCGTAGACCGTATCCGGAAAAAGGCTGTTCATGATCTCCCGCTCCAGCACATCCTCCGGAGAAGAAAACGCGCCTTTCATCTCATTGTATACCACGCCATTGATCACAAGCTCATCCTCCGGTGTCTCCAGCTGATAGCTCCAGCCCTCCTGGCGGAAAATCTCCTCTTTCTGATAAATATTCGGATAAAATACAGCATCCAGATAGACGTCCATCAGATTGCAGAAATCCCTGTCATTGCAGCTTGCGATCGGATACATTGTCTTGTCCGGAGAGGTCATCGCATTCAGAAACGTATTAAGCGATCCTTTCACAAGCTCCACAAACGGATCCTTCACAGGAAATTTACGGCTGCCACAGAGTACGCTGTGCTCCATAATGT
>JAJQIE010000122.1 GCA_021199395.1 Lachnospiraceae bacterium
GGTTTCCACCCGGTACATAGAGAACGGCCTGCAGGAGACTGGTGCGGTAAATATTGTGACTGGCATGATACTGGATTACCGTGCGTTTGATACGCTTGGGGAGTCCCATGTGTTGTTTGCCGCGACTATGACGGTGCTGATTCTTCTGCGCCTGGATACGGATAAGGAGAAAAAGCAGCAGCACGCAAATGACCGTCTCTATGAGCCGAAAAATGATCTGATCCTTCAGACAGCGGCGCGGATTCTGGTTCCGCCGATCATTATTTTCGGCATTTATGTAATTCTGTGCGGACACCTGGGGCCGGGCGGCGGCTTCTCCGGCGGTGCGGTGATCGGTGCTGGGCTGATTTTGTATGTAAATGCGTTTGGATTCGAGAAGACGGAGCGCTTCTTTACTGCTAAGACTTATAAGGTCACGAGCTTCTGTGCGCTGGCCTGCTATTCGCTCTCAAAATGCTATTCCTTCTATACAGGAGCCAATGGGATCGAGAGTGTGATTCCACTTGGGACGCCTGGGGCGATTCTGAGCAGCGGCCTGATTTTTGTGCTGAATATCTGCGTCGGAATTGTCGTCGCCGGTACGATGTATACGTTTTATGTGATGTTTCGGAAAGGGGGATATTGAGATGAATCTTGCCAATCTGATGAACAACTATGAGGAAGCAGTCGCGATGATCCTGTTCGGGATCGGCTTTTCCAATCTGCTTTTGCAGAGCAATCTGATCAAAAAAATAATCGGGCTGAATATCATGGATACGGCGGTGTATCTGTTTCTTGCACTTAAAGGCTATATAGAGGGGCACAAGGCGCCGATCGTAGTGGACGGGGTACAGAGCGTGGACGCTTATATCAACCCGATTCCAAGCGGCCTGGTGCTGACGGGAATTGTGGTGTCTGTATCGGTATCCGCTCTGATGCTTGCCCTGACGGTCCGGCTGTACCGGAGATATCACACATTGAACCTGGATGAGATCTCCACACTGCTGAAAAAGGAGGAAAGGTGATGGAGCTTGTTCAGAACTTTCCTTTTATCACTATAATTATGGCGCTGTTTTCCGGACCGCTCTGCTCTGTTTTAAAGGGAAAGACGGCCAAATGGGTGAACACAGTCGTGCTGTCTCTGATTTTGCTGATGTCCTGCGCTGTGCTGGTTTTTACATTACAGACGGGAGAAGCCTATGTCTATCAGATGGGGCATTTTTCCGCGCCGTGGGGAAATGAGATCCGGATCGGCGTGCTCGAAGCGTTTATGGCGGTATTCTTTTCTGTCGTTATGCTGCTCTGTATGCTCGGCGGACGCCGGGAGCAGATGGAGGAGCTGGAGGAGTCCAAGCAGAATTTATATTATGTCATGGTTGGCCTGCTGCTGTCCTCGCTGCTTGCGCTGATTTACACGAACGACCTGTTTACCGCCTATGTATTTGTGGAGATCAATACAATCTCCGCCTGCGGACTGATTATGATCCGGCAGAACGGTCATTCCATCGTGGCGGCGACGCGGTATATGGTGATGAGCCTTCTTGGCTCCGGTTTGCTGCTGATGGGGATCTGCTATCTGTATGATCTGACCGGACATCTGCTGATGAGCAATATTCAGGAGCAGGTGGCGCTTCTGCAGGAGTCCGGCGAATATCACATTCCTCTGCTGATCGCGATCACGCTGATGTCGGTCGGGCTTGCGATCAAGAGCGCTCTGTTTCCGTTCCATTCCTGGGTACCGGATGCATACGGCTACTCTACGCTGTCCTCTTCCGCGATCCTGTCGTCGCTGGTCTCGAAGGGTTATATTTTCCTGCTGATCAAGATTTTTTACCGTGTGATCGGCATTGATGTGGTAAGGGGGAGCAAGGTTGTCAACGTCCTGTTTGTATTCGGCGTTATGGGGATGATTTTTGGCTCGATAAACGCAATCCGCGAGAGCAATATCCGCAGGATGATCGCATATTCATCCGTCGCCCAGATCGGTTACATTTATATGGGGCTGGGACTTGGAACCGCCAACGGACTGATTGCCAGCCTGTTCCATATCCTCTGCCACGCGGCGACGAAAGCTCTGCTTTTTATCGCTGCTTCCGGTCTGACGGATGTTTCAGGCAAGGATCCGGATTTCTTTAAGCTGACCGGTTCCGGATACCGGAATAAGCTTGCGGGCGTGGCGTTTACGGTCGGCTCTCTGTCTATGGTCGGTATGCCGATGTTTTCCGGGTTCATCTCGAAAATCCTGTTCGCGGAGGCCGCTTATGAAACGACCAATAAGCTGATTCCAACAATGATCGCTCTGGCGCTCAGTACGCTTCTGAACGCGATCTATTTCCTGAAAACGGTTATCCGTATCTATACGCCGTCCTATCGGGCAGGGATAAAGACGGATAACCGGACGATTGAAATGAGGGAGCAGCC
This sequence comes from Lachnospiraceae bacterium, assembly GCA_021199395.1. Taxonomy (GTDB): domain Bacteria; phylum Bacillota; class Clostridia; order Lachnospirales; family Lachnospiraceae; genus Choladousia. Next base: position 2,401 of record JAJQIE010000122.1, read on the forward strand.
GTTAAAGTCAGTGGTGCTGATTCTTTTTATCATGCTGAACCTGGTTCTGGGTCTTTACTCCGAACCAATCGTGAATACGCTTATGAGCGGTCTGCGTATGTTTTCGTAGAAAGTCGCTTTGCGGCTGCGCATCGGTGCGGGTGTATCCTGTCTGGTGAGCACTTTTCTGTGGAAAATGAGGAGGATGACAATGGGTGTTTGCATTTTGATACCGGTTTTGCTGCCGGTGATTGCGGGAGCGCTTCTTCTGCTGCCCCTGCAAAGGGATAAGATCGGAGAGGAAGCAGACCAGAGACAGAGCGGGCTGTCGCTTTTGCACCGGATTGTCGGGAGCGTGATGGCGGTATCTGCTGCGGTTTCCCTGATTGTGGCATGGACAGGAGCGGACAGCTTTACCTGGTTTGAACTGATGGAGGGGCTTCCGGTCTATTTCCATATAGATGATGTCGGTCGTCTGTTTATCACGGTGATCAGTATTGTGTGGGTGCTTGTGTGCTTTTATTCCTTTACATATATGGAGCATGAGGGAAAAGAACGGCGGTTTTTCGCGTTCTATCTGATCGTGTATGGCATCCTGGCGGCACTGTGCTTTTCGGGTAATCTTGTCACACTGTATCTGTTCTATGAGCTGATGACTCTGGCTTCCATGCCGATGGTTCTGCACAGCGGTACGCATGAGGCGGTGATGGCTGCATTAAAATATCTGTTTTATTCGCTGTGCGGAGCATACATGGGGCTGTTCGGGATCTTTTTCTTATATAAATATTGTGATTCGCTCACTTTTACGGCGGGAGGGACGCTGAATCTGGCTCTGGCGGACGGTCATACGGGAATACTTCTGGCGGCGGTATTTCTGATGATTATCGGTTTTGGGGCAAAGGCCGGTATGTTTCCGCTCCATGCGTGGCTGCCCGCCGCGCATCCCGTGGCGCCGTCCCCGGCGTCGGCCGTACTGTCCGGTATTATTGCAAAAGTCGGCGTACTGGCGGTCATCCGTGTGGTTTATTATATTGTGGGGTCGGAGTTCATCCGTGGTACCTGGGTGCAGACCGCGTGGATGGTGCTTGCGCTGCTCACCGTGTTTATGGGATCGATGCTCGCGGTTCGGGAGCCTGTGTTTAAAAAGCGGTTAGCTTATTCTACGGTCAGTCAGGTTTCCTACATTCTGTTTGGGCTTGCTGTGCTTTCACAGACGGCGATGGAGGGCGCGCTGCTGCATGTGGTTTCCCATGCGTTTGCGAAATGTACCCTGTTCCTGACTGCGGGAATTTTTCTTTACCGGGCAGGATTTGCGAGAGTGGAACAGCTGGATGGAATTGGCAAAAAAATGCCAAAGACGCTCTGGTGCTATACGCTTGCTGCTCTTACTCTGGTCGGAATTCCGCCGACAAGCGGTTTCATCAGCAAATGGTATCTGGCGCAGGGCTCGTTGGAGGCTGAACTAGGGGGATTTTCCTGGGTCGGGCCGGCGATTCTGTTGCTGAGTGCGCTTCTGACAGCCGCATACCTGCTTACAATCATGACAAACGGATTTTTCCCTAAGAAAAAAGAACCGGTTGCCGTGTCTGCGCGGGAATCAGGAAAGGAAAACGCAGACTGCGCCGGGGCTGCCGGAAAGCAGGCTGCGGAGCTTACGGAAGCGCCTGTCGGGATGCTTGTTCCGCTGGCGATCCTTGCGGCGATCGCGGTTCTGCTGGGCGTTTTCCCAAATCCGCTGATCCGGTTTGTGAGTGAGATTGCCGCGTCTGTGCTGTAGAGAGGAGGAAAGGTAATGAGTGTCATAATTCTGGCAGTTGTTGTGCTGCTCCCGATTGTGGGCGGAGCGCTGATTCCGGTGCTTCCTTTCCGCAAAAGGACGCAGATGATGGTTTATACAGAGGGCATTGTGCTTCTGAATTCCGTGCTGGCTTTGTCAGTTCTGCTGACGCGGCCGGAAGACGCCTTTGTTCTGTTCCGTTTCACCAGCAATCTGACGCTGAGTTTTAAGCTGGATGGACTCGGTACTGTATTCGTCGGCCTGATCTCAATTCTCTGGCCACTGGCGACTCTGTATGCGTTTGAATATATGAAACATGAGGAGCACGAAAAGTTTTTCTTTATGTTCTATACGATGACCTTTGGCATTACGATGGGAATTGCTCTCGCTGAGGATATCGTGACGATGTACTGTTTTTATGAAATGCTGACTCTGGTGACGGTTCCGCTGGTTCTGCACACGCTGACGAGAGAGGCGGTGCTTGCCGGCCGGAACTATCTGTACTATTCTCTGGGCGGAGCGGCGTTTGCGTTTATCGGGGTTATTTTTATTCTGATTTATGGCACTTCTCCTGATTTTACAGCGGGAGGTGTGCTCGATTTGGATAAGATTGGCAGCCGGACCAATCTGCTTTTGCTGATTTATGTATTCTGCTTTTTCGGATTCAGCGTAAAGGCCGCGATGTTTCCGTTTTCAGGCTGGCTGCCGCAGGCGGGCGTTGCGCCGACACCGGTCACAGCGCTGCTGCATGCGGTGGCGGTGGTAAAGGCTGGTGCGTTTGCGACAATGCGCATTACCTATTACAGCTTTGGAACGGAATTTCTGCGCGGCACCTGGGCGCAGACGGTCGTGCTCATTCCGGTGATATTTACGATTGTCTACGGCTGCAGCCGCGCGCTGAAAGAGACGCATCTGAAACGGCGGCTGGCGTGGTCTACAGTGAGCAACCTGTCCTACATTCTCTTTGGTGTGGCCTTGATGACGCCGCTGGGGCTGACTGGCGCGCTTACGCATATGGTCTGCCACGCAGTGATTAAGATCTGTTCTTTTTTCTGTGCGGGAGCGATTATCTGCCAGAGCGGGAGAGAATATATCTTTCAGCTTGATGGACTGGGCAGGAAAATGCCAAAGGTGTTTGCAGTCTTTACTGTTTCCGGTCTGGCGTTGATGGGTGTGCCGGGGCTGCCCGGATTTATCAGCAAATGGAACCTGGTAAAAGCGGCGCTGGACAGTGCGCATCCGCTGGCGATTGTCGGCGTGGCTGCACTGATGATATCCGCGCTTCTCACAGCGATCTATATGCTCACGATCAGTGTGCGGGCATTTGTACCCTCGAACGCTGACAGATATGCTGTGACGCAAACAGCTGAAAAGGGTGTGAAGCGTTCGAAGAAAAAGGCAGAACGCAAAATCGTCCCGTATGACGAGGTTCGCGATCCGGGCTGGATGATGATTTTGCCACTGTGTATTTTTGTGATAGCGATGGTCTGCTTAGGACTGCATCCGCAACCGCTGCTCGCGTTTTTCGGTTCGATCGCTGCCGAGATTCATTAGGAGAGGGTGACGATGATGAGTACAAATGTAATTCTGGCTGTGCTGGTTTTCCTTCCAATGCTGGGTGGAGTTATGAGCTATATTCTGCGCGGAACACATGGAAATGGGCGCAGCGGTTTAATAACGGAATTCACTGCGATCGTGGAATTTGTCCTGGCGCTGGCTTTATTGTTCTGCTGCGCAGACAAAGCGGGAAAAGACGCCGCGCTGTTTTTTACGGTTCCGGGGATCTGTGGCTTCGGGCTCTCCTTTACACTGGACGGTTTTCGGCTGATCTATGCGCTGATAGCGGCGCTGATGTGGATGATGACGGCGCTTTTGTGTCCGGAATATTTTTCCGGTCATTCAAATACTGCACGCTTTTACGCTTTCTTCCTGCTGACACTTGGAGCTACGATGGGGGTGTTTCTGTCGGCGGATCTGTATACGACGTTTCTCTTTTTTGAGATGATGTCCTTTACCTCCTACGTCTGGGTGGCGCATGAGGAAAACAATGCCGCTCTGAGGGCTGCTGACACGTATCTGGCTGTGGCGGTCTTTGGCGGGCTTGTCATGCTGATGGGCATTTTTGGAATCTGGCATGAGCTGGGTACGCTTACTATTTCCGAGCTTCCGGCAGCGGCAGCGGCGTATGGGAATAAGCCCCTGTTGTATGCGCTTGGATGCTGTATGCTTGTTGGTTTTGGCGCAAAGGCCGGCGCATTTCCGCTGCATATCTGGCTGCCAAAGGCGCATCCGGTAGCGCCCGCGCCCGCTTCAGCGCTGTTGTCCGGTATTCTGACAAAAACCGGGATATACGGTATCCTTGCCACGACATGCGGTCTGTTTTTGGGCGACAGGCAATGGGGAATTCTGATTTTGCTCATCGGCGCGGTTACAATGTTCGGCGGTGCGCTGCTTGCGGTGTTTTCCATTGATTTAAAACGCACGCTGGCATGCTCTTCGATGTCACAGATCGGGTTTATTCTGATTGGTATTGGGATGTTGTGCGTGCTCGGAGAGGAGAATGCGCTGGCGGCGCATGGAACACTGCTGCACATGATAAATCATTCCCTGATCAAGCTGGTGCTGTTTATGGCAGCGGGCGTAATCTATATGAATGTGCATGCGCTGGATCTGAATGTGATTCGCGGCTATGGGCGGAAAAAGCCTTTGTTGAAGGTCATTTTCCTGATCGGCGCACTGGCGATTGGCGGTATTCCGTGTTTTGGAGGCTACATCAGCAAAACATTGCTGCACGAAAGCATTCTCGAATATGGAGGGGGATGGGCGTTTCGCGCACTGGAATATCTGTTCCTGTTTTGCGGCGGTATGACGGTAGCTTATATGACAAAGCTTTTTGTGGCGATTTTTATTGAGAAAAATGTGGACGAAAGGTTGCAGGAGACCTATGACAGCCAGAAAAAATACATGAACCCAGTCAGTACCTTTGCTCTGGCTGGAAGTGCTGCGCTGCTTCTGGTCTGGGGGGTGTTCCCGCATGGCCTTATGGATCGGGCGGCGGAATTTGGCGAGTCCTTTATGGGACTTGAGGAATTTGGGCTTACAGTCAGCTACTTCAGTATGAAGAACCTCTCCGGTGCTCTGGTTTCCATCGTTATCGGTGCTCTGGTCTATCTGTTGTTTATTCGAAAGCTGTTGATGAAGAAAAATACCTATATCAACGCATGACCGATCTGGCTGGATTTGGAGAACATGGTGTACCGCCCATTTGTGATGGATGTCCTGTTCCCGATCGGAAGATTTATTGCCCGCGTAGCGGACAGTCTGTTAGATTTTTCTGTGGTAGGTCTGAGAAAAACCGTTTACAAAGACAGCCCGCTGCCACAGGAGCGAATGGAGGGAAACTGGCTCACGGATGTCGTCGGCAGTGTGCTGAACGTGGTCCAGAATATTGCAAACCGTACCTGGAAACGCCGCAGCCCGACCAGTGTGAACTACCGGCATACGCTGGCAGTCCGCTATGATGTATGGAAGGAAAGCAATATGGTGATCGAGCGAAGTCTTTCTTTTGGCCTTCTGCTCGTAATCATTGGTTTTACCTTAACCCTGATTTATATACTCTGGTGGTAAGAACCTGCCGAGGAGGAATACATGATATTTGATACTCACGCGCATTATGATGATGAAGCCTTTGACCCGGATCGGGAAGAGCTGCTCCTGGAGATGGAGCCCGCCGGGATTGCGGGAATCGTAAATATGGGAGCTTCCCTGCGCGGCGTGGAGGAAAGCCAGAAGCTGGCAGAGCGATATCCCTTTATCTATGCTGCGGCCGGGGTGCATCCGGATGAGGTCGGTTCTCTGGATGAAGCCGGGATGTCCAGGCTGTATGAGCTTTGCTGCAGGCCAAAAACCGTGGCGGTTGGTGAGATTGGGCTCGACTACTATTGGGACAAAGAAAGCCATGAGCTTCAGAAGTACTGGTTCGCGCGCCAGCTTCAGATGGCTATAGACACCGGGCTTCCGGTCAACATTCACAGCAGGGACGCGGCACAGGATACATTTGATATCATGAAAGCGGAGCACGCCGGGACAACCGGAGGCATAATCCACTGCTTTTCCTCGTCCGCGCAGATGGCTCTGGAATATGTGAAGCTGGGCTATTATATAGGCGTCGGCGGAGTCGTTACATTTAAAAATGCCCGCGTTATGAAGGAAGTGGTAGCGGCGGTGCCAATGGAAAAGCTTGTGACTGAGACGGACTGTCCGTATCTGGCGCCCGCGCCAAACCGCGGCAAACGCAATTCCTCCCTGTATCTTCCTCTGGTGACGGAAGCGATCGCCGGGATCAAGGGGATGGAAGTGTGCCAGGCGGAGGAGATTTTGTACAGAAATGCCCTGCAGGTTTATCATCTGACACCGTAAAAGGCAGGAAACAGTGAAAAACAGGAAATTTTATGGGAAAATTAGCAAATCCAAAGAAAACGATCGAAATTATTCAAAAGAATCGTTTTAATTTTCAGAAAAAATATGGCCAGAATTTTTTGATTGACTCACATGTGCTGGATAAGATCATTGCTGCGGCGGAGATCGTGAAGGAGGATTTTGTGCTGGAAATCGGTCCGGGCATCGGTACGCTGACGCAGTATCTGGCGGAATCCGCGCGGGAAGTAGCCGCTGTCGAGATCGACCGGAATCTGATTCCGATTCTTGGTGAGACGTTATCCTCGTATGATAACGTGACGATTATCAATCAGGATATTCTGAAGGTAGATATTGCCGCTCTGGCAGAGCAGAGAAACGGAGGGCGCCCCATCAAAGTGGTGGGGAATCTCCCGTACTATATTACGACTCCGATCGTTATGGGATTGCTGGAAAGCGACGTACCGCTGGAGAGCATTACAGTAATGGTACAGAAAGAGGTGGCTCAGAGGATGCAGGCACAGCCGGGTACAAAGGATTATGGAGCGCTCTCACTGGCGGTTCAATATTACGCGGAGCCTTATCTGGCGGCAAATGTGCCTCCGAATTGCTTTATACCCCGTCCGGGCGTCGGCAGTGCGGTGATCCGGCTGAACAAAAGAAAGGAGCCGCCGGTAGCTGTGACAGACGAAAAGCTTCTGTTTTCACTGATCCGCGCATCGTTTAACCAGCGCAGGAAAACGCTCGTCAACGGCCTGAATAACGCAGGCGGCCTTCCTTTTTCGAAAGAGCAGATCGCTGAGGCGCTCAGACAGATCGGACAAAGCGAGACTGTGCGTGGAGAAACCCTGACGCTGGAGGATTTTGCCGCATTGTCGGAAGCGTTGACATCGGCATAGTCCGCTGCACTTGTTACAGGTCACACCTTGACCAAATTTACGCTATTTCTGTCTCTACAGGTGTG